>JBCCUP010000007.1 GCA_039196715.1 Pseudomonadota bacterium | reverse complement strand
CGAGCCAAGCGGGCAGCGGTGGCGCTCGGCCCTCGTATTCTACCCGCTCGCGACCGGTAACACACCTGCCGCGGTGGCAACCCCCAACACAGGAGACACAGGGTGTTGAGCGGTCTTTCCGCCGCGGCCGGCGGTGCACGGTATTACAAACGTGGGATCGGCCTGATCGCCCAGCCCGGCCTGCGCCGCTTCGTGGCGCTGCCGTTGGCGGCCAACACGGTGTTGTTCGTGTTGTTGGTGGGTTGGCTGACGCGCCAGGTGGACAGCGCCCTGGGCTGGCTGACCGGCAGCCAGTGGATGCAATGGCTGGCGGGCATCGAGGCGCTGGCGTGGCTGGTCCCGGTGGTTCAGGGCCTGCTCTGGCTGCTCTTCGGCATCGGCGTGCTGATCGCCATATTCTACGTGTTCGCGCTGCTTGCCAACGTCATTGCAGCCCCGTTCAACGGCCTGCTCGCCGAGCGTGTCGAAGCACACCTGCGCGGCAGTGCCCCTGCCGATGCACCGGTGGACTGGTGGACCTTTGTCGCGTCTGCACCGGCCACCGTGCTCGGCGAACTCGGCAAGCTGCTCTACTTGGCTGGCTGGTTGCTGCCGTTGCTCGCACTGACGTTCATCCCGGGCCTCAACCTCCTCGCCTCGGTCGCCTGGCTGGGCTTCAGCGCCTGGCTGGTCAGCCTCGAGTACGTCGACTACCCGATGGCCAACCACGGGCACCGCTTCAAAGCGGTTCGCCAACGGCTTCGGCGCCACCGCGCGACCGCGCTGGGTTTCGGCGGGGTGGCTACACTTGCCCAGACCATTCCGCTGGTGAACCTGATCGCCATGCCAGCGGCGGTGGCCGGGGCGACGGCCCTGTGGGTGGAGCAGCTCGACACACCCCTCGACACCGGCGCCCCTGAACACATGGAGTCCCAGACATGAGCATTCGGTCCCTTTCTCGCCAGTCCACGGGCCTGGTCGCACTGGCCCTCAGCGGCCTGCTGTCGGTCAGCGCCTGGGCCGCCCCGCGGGCGCAGCACACCCCGGGCGGGGTGGCGGTGATACCGCTCGGCGAGCAGGCGGCGCGCCCCGAGGTGCGCTACGAGGGTGCACGGGTCTTCACGATCCGGCACGAAGACGGCTGGTATGCCTATGTCGGTATCCCACTGGATGCCCGAACCGGCCGCCACGACATCAGCGTCAACGGTAAGGTGGAGCCGTTCAGCGTTGCTGACAAAGCCTACGAAGAGCAACACATCACGATCACAAACACGCGAAAAGTCGACCCCAACGAAGACGACCTCAAGCGCATTCGCTCAGAGCGTGGCAGGAAAGTCGCAGCGAAGACACGTTGGACCGACGAGTTGCTCGGCTTCGATTTCATCACGCCATTGGCGGGGCCGCGCACCGGCGACTTTGGCGTGAAGAGGTTCTTCAATGGCAAAGCCAGAAACCCGCACAGCGGCTTGGACATCGCCGCCCCCAGCGGCACGCCGATCGTCGCACCCGCCGCCGGCACCGTGATTGAACTGGGCGACTTTTTCTTCTCGGGCAACATGGTCTACCTCGACCACGGTCAGGGGTTGATCAGCCTGTATGCGCACATGAGCAAGATCGATGTCGCCGTCGGAGACCAGGTCGAACAGGGCGCGAAACTTGGCGAAGTCGGGTCGACTGGACGCTCGACTGGCCCGCACCTGCACTGGTCGGTGGGGCTGAACGGCACCTGGATCGACCCGGCGCTGTTTCTGCCTGTGCCGGACTGAGTTCAGTCGGCCTTGGCGTCGTCGATGTCGCTCTGCGTGCGAAAGCCCGTGGCGGGCAACCAGGCCTTGAACTCGACACCGTAGATGTGCCAGACGGTCACGAACAGGGCGCCGACGATCGGACCGATGATGAAGCCGAGGAAGCCGAACATGGCAAGCCCGCCCATGGTGCTGAAAAAGATCATCAGCTCGTGCAACTCGGTGTCGTTGCCCACCAGTTTCGGCCGCAGCACGTTGTCCAGGCTGCCCACGACCACCGCACAGAAGAGGCCGAGGCCGATGCCGGAAATCACCTCGCCCGTGGCCAACAGGTAGAGGGTCGCCGGCACCCACACCAGCGCGGTGCCGATGCCCGGTACGACCGAGAGCAGCATCATCGCAATCGACCAGAACAGCGCGCTCGGCAAGCCGACCAGCGCGAAGGCGATGCCCGCGAGTCCGCCTTGCAGAACGCCGATGACCACGGTGCCCTTGATCGTCGCCCGGGTGACCGAGGTGAAGCGGTTGAGCAGCAACTGCTCGTCGTGGTCGTCGAGCGGCAGGTAATACAGGATGCGCTTGAGCAGCTTGTCGCCGTCGATCAGCAGGAAGAACATCGCGTACACCGCAATGACGAGCTGCAGCACCATGTTCACGGTGCCGATCGTGACCGACTGCAGCAGCTCGACGGCCTTCTTGCTCGCCGACCCGAGCACATCGGTGAGCTGCGAGATCACGACCTCGCGAAACGGCAACAGGGCCTCGTAGAACGGCAGGTACTCGAGCACCCGTGACACCGCGCCCGGCTCGGCAACCCAGCGGATCAGCGCCGCGAAATTGTCCTGCAGGAGCACCGCCTGCCCGACCGCCGCCGAGCCGACCAGGAGAATCGGAACGAACACGAAACACAACGCCACCAGCACCGTGGCGAGCGAGGCCAGGGCCTCCCGCCCGGCCAGTCGTCTGCGGGCGCGCAGGTAGAACGGGTGAAACACCGCGGCAAACAGGCCCGCCATGAAGATGACCATGAGGAAGTCGGCGATCATGGTCAGGAACAGCGCCGAGATGAGTGCGGCCACGAGGGCGAGCACGACCTTGTTGATGGTTTCCTGTTTCATCGAATCGGGGTCGGGTGTCTGCGGATCGCCGTACGATTGAGCCCACACTTTGCCACGATGCGCGATACTTTGCCGAACTCCGAGACACCGACAACATGGACTGGGACACCGCCTACGACAACAGCGCCGCCGTGCCGGGCAGTGCTGCGTTCTTCGACCGCTGGACCCACGACGCCGCCGCGTTCAGAGCGGCGTGGCCGGACCGCGGGCGCACCGAGCTCGACATCCCCTACGGAGACCACCCGCGCCAACGGCTGGACCTGTTCTGGCCGGCGGGCACGGCGCCGCGCGGGCTGCTGTTCCACGTGCACGGCGGCTACTGGATACGGACCGACAAGTCGGTTTGGTCGCACTGTGCTCAAGGCGCCCTCGAACGCGGCCTGGCGGTGGCTGTGCCATCTTACCGCCTGTGCCCCAACGTCTCGATCGCGTCGATCACCGCCGATGTGGCGAACGCCTTGGCCCTGGCGGCCGAGCGGATCGAGGGCACCGTGCTGCTCAGCGGCCACTCGGCTGGCGGCCACCTGGTTTCCCGGCTGTTGTGCCGCAACGTTGCGCTGCCCGAGGCGACTGCCGCGCGCATCGCCGCGGCGCTGTCGATCAGCGGCCTGCACGACCTGCGTCCGCTGATCCACACCCCCCTGAACCCCACGCTGCAGTTGTCGGTGCCCACCGCGCGCGCGGAGAGCCCGGCGTTGCAGGAGCCGCGGGCCCACACCCGGTTGCACGCCTGGGTCGGTGCGGACGAATTGCCGGAGTTCCGCCGCCAGGCACAGCTGCTGCCGTTGATCTGGGCTGGCCAACTTGCACACGCAGACCACCACGCCGTGGCGGGTGCCCACCATTTCAACGTGATCGACGGCCTGATGCAGCCCGACAGCGCGATGCTCGCGACACTGCTGCAACACCTCGACTGAGCACACCGAAGCGCGGCGCACCGCGGCCGAATCAGCCTCCCGGCCACCGCCAGGGCGGGGCGTCGAGGTCGTGTAGCCCGTGCACGCAGGTCTCGCCCTGTTCGGTGACCAACTGCAAGACGGTGCCGTCGGCGCGGGCCTCGAGCGCCCGCACCAGCGCCGCCGCGTGGGTGACAACAAGCACCTGAACCGGGCACTGGCTGATCAGACGAGCGAGCGGCGCCATGAGATCGGGGTGCAAACTGGTCTCGGGCTCGTTCAGCACCAGCAGGGACGGCGGGCGCGGGCTGAGCAGCGCGGCGAGCAGCATGAGGTACCGCAAGGTGCCGTCGGACAGCTCAGCCGCGGCGAGCGGACGCAGCAGACCCCTGCGCTGCAAGACGAGGTTGAACAGGCCGCGATCGACCGTGACGCTGACGCTCGCACCCGGGAACGCGTCGTCCACCGCGTCGTGCAGGGCCTCGGCGTCGCCGATCTCGATGACCGTTTGCAACGCCGCTGCGAGGTCCGAGCCGGAATCCGACAGCACCGGGGTGCGGGTGCCGATGTGCGCCGCGCGCGCCGGTGCGTCCCGGTCGGTGCGCAGGTGGTCGTAGAAGCGCCAGGACCGCAGGGTACGTCGCACGCCGTCGAGCTCCGCCAACCCGCCGTCGGTCGCGCTGTCGAGGACACTGTCGTGGCCGGACAGCGACGGCGCCACCACCTGCCAGCGCCGGCCCTGACGCGCGCGGGCCATCGGCCCGGTGCGCTCAACCAGGGTGCCGGCAGGCCGCAACAGCGGCCCGTGAAACACCGATTCGTATTTGATCTCCGGGTCGAGCGCGAACGCCGTCGGCCCGAGCGCACCCGGCACCGGCACACCGAGCTCCAGCGCGTAGCCCAGCGTGTGCTCCGTGGCGGCTGTCGCGAAACCGAGCTTCACCCGAACCGGATCGCGTCGCACCGTGCCCTGCACCGGCAGCCCCCGTTTGTGCAAGGCCGCACCGCCCTGCTCCGGGCCGGCGAACAACACCGATTGCAAGCCGCCCTCGTTGGCGAGACCGGCAATCAAGCCGTTCCGGTGGCCGCCTGACGCGGCACTGGCGAGCAGACGCAGGCCACGGTAGACGTTCGATTTGCCCGTGCCGTTCGCGCCCGTCACCACCGTCAAGGGCGCCAGAGGCAACACCAGCTGGCGCAGCGAGCGGTAGTTGGCAAAAGCCAGCGTCGTGATCACGGGCGGCCCGTGCCGTATCGAGCCGGGCCGCGCCGTCGATCGGGCTCGCCCTCAGAGCCCGCGCGCATCCTTGATCACATCGTAGGCCCGCTGAATCTCCTGCGAGCGTTCGGTGGCGGCCTGCACCATGTCCTCGGGCACCCCCTGACCGATCAATTTATCGGGGTGGAATTCGCTGATCAGTTTCCGGTAGGCCCGTTTGACCACACTGTCGCTGTCGTCGGGCTTCACACCGAGCGCCTGGTAGGCCGCATCCAAACCGGACACGCCCCGCGCTCCGCCCCCAGCGCCGCCGGCTCGCGAACCGAAGTGATCCTGTCCGCGGGTCATGGCAATGAGCTGCTCGAGCGCGAAGGCCGAGAATCCGAGGTCGGCGCCGATGCGCCGCAGCAACTGCTCCTCCGGGCCTTTGAACTCGCCGTCGGCCAACGCGACGTCCATCAGGTACACCAACAACAGCTGGCGCAAGTGCGGCGAGCGGCCCACCGCGCGCTGAAAGCGCTCGAGCGCCACATCGACATCAAACTGCGGATCGGCCCCCTGCTTGAACAGCGAGATCGCTTCCCGCCGCCGCTCGGCCGACATGCCCAGCTGTGCCATGAACGCCTCGGTGTGGGCCACTTCCCGTTCGGAGATGCGCCCGTCGGCCTTGGCGAGCCGACCCATGAGCTGGAACACCGTCTCGAGGAACACGCGCTGCCGGCTCTCACCCGGCCGAGCACGACCCACGCCGGGACGCCACCCCTGCCCCGCGCCGACACCTGCCCGCGCGGTCCCGGTCGGCTTGCCGACAACGGATCGGGCGATGAGGGACGTGAGAAACCAACCGACCACCGCCCCGATCCAGCTGCCCGAAAACTGGTACCCGACCAGTGCGCCGACGATGTTCCAAAGAAACACGCCGCCGACTCGCTAGCGCTCGAGGCGCTCGGCGAAGCGCGTGGCGGCGTCTATCGAGCGCTGCAGGTCCCCGGTCAGGCGTTCAAGGTCACCCTGCAAGGACAGAAAGCCCGAGACCTGGGATGCCGTCAACTCGCCGTCGACGGCGTCGAGCCCGCGCATGCTGTCCTCGACCGTGCTGAGCACAGGCGCGATGCCGGCCTCGGCACCGCGCATCGCGCCGATCAGGCTGTTGTAGGCCTGACGCGTTTCGGCCAGCTCCTGGTGGTCATTGGAGCGCTGTGTCGAACTCGCGGTGTTGATCAGCTCTGCCTCCCATTCACTGAACAGCGCCTGGCTGACATCGTCCACCTGGTCGATGTGGGCGCGCACGGTCGAGGCGGTCCGCGCCGCGTTGCGGTAGGCGACACGCAGGCTCTGGACTTGCCCGGCGGTGTCGACCGTGCCGTCGAGTGCACTCGCCAGCGGTGCCGAGGCACGCGCAACCGCCTCGAAGCGGTCAAAGGCCTGCTGTTGGCTGTCGCGCGCCCGCTCAACGCGGGTCTTGAGGATATCGCGCTTCTGGTAGCCCAGCGTCTCCCACACACTGTAGTAGGTCGTCGCACACCCGGTGACCAGGCTCAGTGCCATTACGGCCAACACCCAGACCCGGCTGGCTCTCGCGTTCATCACAGTCTCCGAAGACACTGGGCCGCGCGGCGTCGGTGAGCGACCCAAACAGTTCATGGTATCAGAGCGCAGCGGGCGCGCCGGGTTGCCAGCTGGCCACCTCTGCACGGGCCAGCCGGTCAGACGGATGCCGTCCGCGGGTCCGCGTCCTCGATTGCGACCACCTCGACCACACCCGCCTCGGGGTAGCGCCAGCGCACGCGCAGGCCGGCAATCTCGGTGGCGTAGACGCGCTCGGCCTGACGCTGGTAAGCCGGGCGGGCCTCGAAGCGCAACACGTCTTCGAGCAGCGCGCGGCGGCCTGCGGCGGCGACCGGGTCGAGGCGATGGAGCCGGTCCAGGGCGTCGTCCACAAACCGGACACGGCGGGTGTCGGGGGGGGCGGGGGACACTGCGTTGTGCGCGCCGGCCGGTGCATCCGCCCACGGCAGGTAGGGTTTGAGGTCCAACACCGGGGTACCGTCGACCGCGTCCAGCCCGCAGACATGCACGCCGGCGGGCTCGAGCGACGCGATGCGAACCACCGACAGGCCAATGCCGTTCGGGCGGTGGGTGGCGCGGGTCGCGAACACCCCGAGGCGGCGGTTGCCGCCGAGCCGCGGTGGCCGCGCCCGGGTCGCCGCGCGCGCCGACCCGATCTGGTGAAACTGGAACAGCACCCAGAGGTGGCTGATGCCGTCGAGGCCGTGGAGTGCGTCGCGCCAGTCGGGCTCAATGCGGATGAACGACGTGACGCGCTCGGAAAACCCGCTCTGCCTCGGCACCGCGAATTTGCTCGGGAACGGCGACTCCACCACCCCGACGACGGTCAGCGACACGGCACCACCGCCGTTGGCCCAGGTGCCGCGGTGCACGCCTCGACCGGGCGCAAACCAGTCCGTATGCTTGCGGCATTCCCCGCCCGGACGACACCCCGCTCCACCATGATCCGCGCTGACAACCTGTGCATCCGACGCGGTCCGCGCGAACTCATCCACGCGGCGACATTCGAGCTGTATGCCGGCCAGCGCATGGGGCTCACCGGTGAGAACGGGTCGGGCAAGAGCACGTTGTTGGCCACCATGCTGGGCGCTCACGAAGCGGATTCCGGGTCGCTCAGCATACCGCCCGACTGGGTGATCGCACACGTGGCGCAGGACACCCCCGCCGTGCAGCGCAGCGCGCTGGACTTCACCCTCGACGGCGATGCGAACCTGCGTCAGGTGCAGGCGCGCCTGGCCGACGCCGTGGCGGCAGGCGACGACGCGGCACAGGCACACTGGCACGCGCAACTCGACGCCCACAACGCCTGGGATGCCGAGGCCCGCGCCGCGCAGTTGCTCAGTGGGCTCGGCTTCGAACCGGCGGACAGCGACCGCGCGGTGGCGGATTTTTCCGGCGGCTGGCGCGTGCGGCTGAACCTCGCCCGCGCGCTGATGTGCCCCTCCGACCTGCTGTTGCTGGACGAACCCACGAACCACCTCGACCTCGACGCCATCGTCTTTCTCGAACGGTGGCTGCAACGCTACGCGGGTGCGCTCGTGTTGATTTCGCACGACCGCGAGTTCCTCGACGCCACGGTCGACCGCGTCGCCCACCTGCAGCAAGGCAGCCTCCGCCTCTACACCGGCAACTACAGCGAGTGCGAACGCCAACGCGCCGAGCAGGACGCCCAGTTGGCGCACGCGCGCGAGCGCCAGGCGCGGCAGCGTGCCCACATGCAGGCTTTCGTCGACCGCTTTCGTGCCAAGGCCACCAAGGCGCGCCAGGCGCAGAGCCGGCTCAAGGCGCTGGCCAAGCTGCCGGACATCGCCGCCGCGCAGGTCAGCAGCGGTTTCAACTTCGCGTTCGACACGCCAGTCAAGCTGCCCGAACACCTGCTCAGCCTGCACGACGCCAGTGTGGGGTACGCGGACGCCACGACGCTGTCGGACCTCACGCTGCGGATCGGGTCTGGCGATCGCCTTGGCCTGATCGGGGCCAACGGGGCGGGCAAGTCCACGTTGATCAAGGCACTCGCCGGCGTCGACACCGTGCAGCTCAGTGCAGGCACCCGCGAGCAGCACATGCACTGCGACATCGGCTACTTTGCCCAGCACCAGCTCGAGCAACTGCGCGACGACCAGACGCCGGTGCAGCACATCGCCCGGCTCGACCCCGCGGCACGCGAGGCCGACATCCGCAACTACCTCGGCCGCTTCGGCTTCGGCCAGGACAGCGCGCTCGGGCCGGTCGCGCCGTTTTCCGGCGGGGAGCGCGCGAGACTGGCGTTGGCCTGCGTGATCTACCGCGCGCCCAACCTGCTGCTGCTCGACGAACCGACCAACCACCTCGACCTGATGGCCCGCGAGTCACTCGCGCTGGCGCTGCAGGACTTCGCCGGTGCGGTCGTGCTGATTTCCCATGACCGCCACCTCTTGCGCAGCTGCTGCGACGACTTCCTGCTGGTGGACGCGGGGCGGTGCGCGCCCTGGCTCGACGACCTCGACGCCTTCGCGCAGTGGCTTGGCCAACGGGCCAACCCACGCACGGCGACGGCACACCCGGCGGCCGGCTCCCGGCGCGAGGAGCGGCGCGAGGCGGCTCGCCGGCGCGCTGCACTGCAACCGTTAACCAAACGCATCGCCGACATCGAGCGGCGTTTGGAAGCCGTACAATCGGAGCGGGCCGAGGTCCAGCGGGCGTTGGCCGACCCGGCCCTGTACAGCACCGGTGACAGCAGTCAGGTCGCCGAACTCGGTGCCCGGGACACCGCACTGAAAGCCGAGATCGCCGAATTGGAACAGAAGTGGTTGACCGAGCAGGACGCGTTGGAATCGCTGAACCAATCGGTGGCCGACCCTTGATTCAAACCGTGCATGTGTGCTCGAATCGGGCCATTGACCGGCAGTCAGACCCCGCGCCGGTGCGAAGACCACACTTCCGAAAGAGCGTCCCGCGTACATGACCTCAGGCCCAAGCGGCGACACATTCGTCGAGTTCGAACGTGTCCAGAAGAGTTACGACGGCGAGACCCTTGTCGTTAAGGATTTGAACCTCGCGATCGGACGGGGCGAGTTCCTCACGATGCTCGGACCCTCGGGCTCCGGCAAAACCACCTGTCTGATGATGCTCGCGGGTTTCGAAACCGCGACCCACGGCGAGATCAAACTCGGTGGGCGCGGTATCAACAACATCCCGCCGCACAAGCGCGGCATCGGGATGGTGTTTCAGAACTACGCGCTGTTTCCGCACATGTCAGTGAACGAAAACCTCGCCTTCCCACTGCAGGTGCGCGGCCAGTCGAAGTCCGAGATCGAGACCAAGGTCAAACGCGCGCTCGACATGGTGCAGATGGGTCCGTTCGGCAACCGCCGCCCGGCGCAGCTGTCCGGTGGTCAGCAGCAGCGCATCGCAGTTGCGCGCGCGCTTGTGTTCGACCCCGAACTCGTGCTGATGGACGAGCCACTCGGCGCACTCGACAAGCAACTGCGCGAGCAGATGCAGTACGAGATCAAGCACATCCACGAAAACCTCGGCGTGACAGTCGTCTACGTGACGCACGATCAGTCCGAAGCCCTGACGATGTCAGACCGGATTGCCGTTTTCAACGACGGCGTCATTCAGCAGCTCGCCGATCCCGAAACCCTCTACGAGCGCCCCGAGAACTCCTTTTGTGCGCAGTTCATCGGCGAGAACAACAAGCTCGGCGGGCAGATCATCGCGATCGACGACGACACCGCAACCGTGCAGTTCGACGACGGCGCCACCTGCAAGGCCCTGGCGGTCAACTGCGGCGGCGTCGGTGAGCGCAGCCTGCTGTCGATCCGGCCCGAACGCGTCAGCATCGGCAGTGAGAGCACGCCGGACGCGGTCAGTGCGCGCGTACTCGAACTGATCTACCTCGGCGACCACATACGCTGCCGCATGGACGTGCACGGACACAACGAGTTCATCGTCAAGGTGCCGAACGCGGCGGGTCACGCTCGACTCAACGTCGGCGAGACCGTTCACCTGACCTGGGAGCGCGAGGACTGCCGCGCGCTCGATCTGATTTAGCGACATCGCTATAAACCGAGCCGTGTCCGAGCCCCGGGGACCTGCTCGTCACACACCTACCGAGGGCAGAAAACGGATGGAAATTACCATGAAACTGAAACAACTCGCCTTTGGCGTCGCGACAGCGATCACTGCGGCCACCGCAGCGCAGGCCGCCGACACCATCACGGTCGTGTCCTGGGGTGGTGCCTACACCAAGTCGCAGGTCGAGGCCTACCACAAGCCCTGGATGGCCAAGACCGGCAACACCATCATCTCCGAGGACTACAACGGTGGTCTGTCTGAAGTGAAGTCGCAGGTCGAAGCCGGCAACGTCAAGTGGAACGTCGTCGACGTTGAATACTCCGACGCGGTCCGCGGCTGTGACGAAGGCCTGCTCGAGCCGATCGACCACTCCGTTCTGCCGGCAGCGCCGGACGGCACATCAGCGGCCGATGACTTCATCGCAGGCGCTCTGCCCGAGTGCGCGGTGTCGAACATCGTCTGGTCAACCATCTTCGCCTACGACACGAGCAAGACGTCCGGCGTTGAAGGCATTGCCGATTTCTTCGACCTGGAGAAATTCCCGGGCAAGCGCGGCATCCGCAAAAACCCGAAGGCCAACCTCGAAATGGCCTTGATGGCCGACGGCGTGCCCGCGGCTGAAGTCTACGACCTGCTCTCAACGCCCGAAGGTGTCGACCGCGCTTTTGCCAAGCTTGACTCGATCAAGAGCGAAGTGGTCTGGTGGGAAGCCGGTGCACAGCCGCCCCAGCTGCTGGCCGACGGCGAAGTGGTCATGACCACCGCCTACAACGGCCGCATCTTCAACGCGGCAGCGGGCGAAGGTCAGCCCTTCGAAGTGAACTGGGACGGTCAGATCCTCGACTTCGACCTGTGGGTCATCCCCAAGGGTGCGCCGAACATGGAAGCCACCATGGACTTCATCGCGTTCTCGACCGACACCCAGCGCCTGGCGGATCAGGCTACCTGGATCGCCTACGGTCCGGCACGCAAGTCCTCCGGTGCCCTCGTTGGTCTCTACAACGACGGCAAGACCGAGATGGCACCGCACATGCCGACCGCCGAAGCCAACCTCGCGAATGCGCTGGTCAACGACTTCGAGTTCTGGGCAGACAACCAGGACGAGTTGAACGAGCGTTTCAACGCGTGGCTCGCGCTCTAAGCTCGACGAGCTGACCGATGGGGCCGGGCACTTGCCCGGCTCCCATCCACTGCCCAGGGATCCCATGAGCGACACCGCCCCTTCGCCTGTACTCGCTGCCGACGGCACCCCGTTGAAGGCGCGCTTGGCGCGCGCGATGTTTCGGCGCAAGTTGGACGCGTTCCTGCTGGTGTCACCGCTGCTGATCTTCCTGGCGGTGTTCTTCATATCGCCGATTGGCTGGTTTCTGGCCAAAGGCTTTCACGACGACCTGTTCGCGACCGAGATGCCGAACACGACGGCGGCGCTCGCCGACTGGGACGGGTCGACCGAACCGACCGAGGCGCAATATGCAGCCCTGGTACAGGACCTTGTCGAGACGCGCAAGAAAAAGACCATAGGCAAGGTCGCCACCCGCGTGAACCGAGAGCTCAGCGGTGCCCGCTCGCTGTTCACGTCCTCGGCGCGGCGCGCGGCAAGACTCGAGGCGCCGTTCAAGGACAGCCTCGTCGCCGTCAAGAAAAAGTGGGCCGACATCGAAGTGTGGCAAGCGATGAAAGCGGCATCGCGCACCTTCACGGTCGGTTACTACGCCAACGCACTCGACCGCAAACAACTCGCCGACGGCTCGATCGTGATGCAGCCCGAGCAGCGTCGCATCCACGTGAAGTTGTTCCTGCGCACCCTCGAAATTTCCTTGCAGGTGACGGTATATTGCCTGCTATTGGGCTACCCGATCGCCTACCTGCTCGCCACCCTGCCCAACCGCACGTCCAACCTGCTGATGATCCTGGTGCTACTGCCCTTCTGGACTTCGATCCTGGTGCGCACCACAGCCTGGATCGCCATGCTGCAATCACAGGGGGTGCTGAACGATCTGTTCGTGTTCTTCGGTGTTGCGGCGGACGAGGCCCGCTTCTCGATGATCTACAACAAGCTCGGCACCCTGATCGCGATGACGCACATTCTGTTGCCGTTCATGGTGTTGCCGCTCTACTCGGTGATGAAAGGCATCCCACCGTCCTACGTGCGGGCGGCAAAGAGCCTCGGCGCCACCAACTGGACTGCGTTCTGGCGTGTCTACGCGCCTCAGACCGTCCCCGGCATCGGCGCCGGCGCGATCCTGGTGTTTATCGTCGCGATTGGCTACTACATCACGCCGGCCCTGGTCGGCGGGCAAGACGGGCAGATGATCTCCAATTTCATCGATTTCCACATGCGGCGATCGCTGAACTGGAACCTGGCCGCGGCCCTCGGGACGGTGTTGTTGGGCGTGGTGTTGATCCTCTACTGGGTCTACGACCGCATCGTCGGCATCGACAACATGAAACTGGGTTGACCGATGAGCGGATTGCCTCCCTACGCCGGCCTCGGTGAACGCATCTGGTACTACACCTTCCGGGTGATCTGCGGCCTGATTTTTCTGTTCCTGATCACGCCGATCCTGATCGTGATGCCGTTGAGCTTCAACGTGGAGCCGTATTTCAGTTTCACGCCGGGCATGCTGAGCCTGAACCCCGAGGCCTTCTCCACGCGGTGGTATCTCGACATCCTGCAGAACGGCATGGCCAACCCCGATGCCACCGAGGGTTGGTGGGCTGACGCCTGGGCGAACTCGCAGTGGGTGCGCTCAATGAAGAACAGCTTCTACATCGGCACCCTGTCGACGCTGATCTCGACCGCCCTCGGCACGCTGGCCGCGGTCGGCCTGAGCCGGTCCGAGATGCCGTTCAAGAACGGCATCATGGCGCTGCTGATCTCGCCGATGATCGTGCCCCTGGTGATCACCGCGGCAGGCGCCTTCTACGCGTTCAGCCAGTTCAACCTTGCCTACACCTACACCGGGCTCATTCTCGCCCACGCGGTGCTCGGCATTCCCTTTGTCATCATCACGGTCACGGCGACCCTGGTGGGTTTCGATCAGAGCCTCGTGCGTGCCGCGCAGAGCATGGGCGCCAACCCGGTGACGACCTTCTTCAAGGTGCAGATGCCGTTGATTCTGCCGGGGGTGATCTCCGGCGCACTGTTCGCGTTCATCACAAGTTTCGACGAGGTGGTCGTGGTCATCCAGATGGCCGCTGCCGAACAACGGACCATTCCGCGCCAGATGTTCTCCGGCATCCGCGAACAGATCAGCCCAACCATCCTCGCGGTGGCGACGGTACTGGTGATCATCTCGGTCGCGCTGCTCGCCACACTCGAGCTGTTGCGCCGTCGCTCGGAACGCTTGCGCGGCCTCTCAGCCAGCTAGATCCACATCAACCGCACCCTCGGCGTCGCCCGTCTCACCCGGGCGCGACGCTGCGGTGTGCGTGGCGCGTTTCCTGCGTCGTGCTTGGCAACAACTGCATGGATGCAGTTGGCACACCTGTCCAGGAAGGAGCCGTGTGAACCTGTTTGCTTCCCAAGCCGCGCATACCCCGCCCCGCGATGTGCTGCTGACCGTCGCCACGGTGGCTGTGCTGATCGGCGCCGTGTGGTTACCGAAGTCCGATCGCAACGACCTCGACTTTGCGCTGTCCACCGGCGGGGCCGCGACCGTGCCCGCCGCCAGTGCCCTCGTGCACGGGCAGCCTGTGCACCTGCGTGTGACGCTGGCGTCGCCAGGCGTGCCGGTCTTCTACTCGTTGTGTCACCGCTTCGACCACACCACCAACGCCGAATCACCCTACCGCATCGACTACACACAGTGCCCGGTCCAGCGCACCCAGGTCGCGCTCAGCGAGTCGCTGAACATCACGGTGCCGGCTGACGCCAGTCACCTGATCGCCGAAGTGTGGCCACTCGACGCCGTGCAGGACCCCCACTACCGCATCCTGAGCCTGTCGGAATCGGGCTCGTTGGAACTGCGTATCCGCTAACGGTTGCGGCAGGCCACGCCGCCCAGTCAGGGCGGCACGGTCTGCGGCGGCGCGGGCGGCCGATCAGCAGTCGAGCGTGTTGGCCCGCTCCCAGTCACTGAGGTGCGCACAGTAGGCGTGCCATTCCTGCATCTTGAGCTTGACGAAGGCGTCGACCAACTCGTCGCCGAGGCCCGCGCGCAGCCGTTTGCTCTTGTCGAGCGCCCGCAACGCGTCGAGCAGGTTCAACGGCAAGCGCTTGGCACCCCGCGCCTTCTGCGGTTCGGCGTACATGTCGTTTTGCTGCGGCTCGCCTGGGTTAAGCTCGTTGGCAAGACCGTCGAGACCAGCGGCCAGAAAGCCCGCCTGCATGAGGTAGGGGTTGGCGGCACCGTCCATCAGGCGCAACTCGAAACGGCCGTCATCCGGCACGCGGATCATGTGGGTGCGGTTGTTGCCGGAATAGGTCACGGTGTTGGGCGACCAGGTGGCGCCCGAGCGCGTCACCGCCCCGTTGATGCGCTTGTAGCTGTTGACGGTCGGGTTGAACAGCGCACAGAGCGCCTCGGCGTTCTGCACGATGCCGCCGAGAAACGCGTAGGCGGTCTTCGACAGCCCCAGGCCGCGCGCGTCCTTCTTGTCGAGAAAGAGGTTCTTTTTTCCACCCTTATCCCACAGTGACACGTGGGCGTGGCAGCCGTTGCCGGTCAGATCGGCAAAAGGCTTAGGCATGAAGGTGGCGCGCAGACCGTGGTTTTCGGCCAGGGTCTTGACCATGTACTTGAAGAAGACATGCCGGTCAGCAGTGCGCAGCGCATCGTCGTAGTCCCAGTTCATCTCGAACTGCCCGTTCGCGTCCTCGTGGTCGTTCTGGTACGGACCCCAACCGAGCGCGATCATCGCGTCGCAGATTTCCCGGATAACCGGGTAGCGGCGCATCAAGGCCTGCTGGTCGTAACACGGCTTGCTTTGTGTGTCGTCGGGGTCCGAGAGTGCCGTGCCGTCGGGCGAGACCAGAAAGTACTCGCACTCGACGCCGGTCTTCATGCGCAGACCCTGTTTCTTCGCGGCCTCGAGTTGCGCTTTGAGCGCAACACGCGGGGACGCCGCGACCGGTTCGCCGTTCATGTAGAGGTCGCTCGCCAACCAGCCGATTTCCGGTTGCCAGGGCAACTGGATGAGGCTGTCCGGGTCGGGCACGCCGAACATATCGGGGTGCGCAGGTGTCATGTCCAACCACGCGGCAAAGCCGGCAAACCCGGCCCCCTCCTTTTGCATGTCGCCAATGGCACGGGCGGGCACGAGCTTGGCGCGGAGGTTGCCGAACAGGTCGACGAAGCTGATCAGGAAGTACTGAATACCGCGGCTTTTGGCTTCTTTGCTGAGATCGGTTGCCATGGGGTCATCCTCGCAATGGGGGTGTGCGTTTGCCTTGCAGCACCCGGGGTTGACAGACGCGACACCGTCGGTACAACACCGCCGACATCTCGAATTTTTTCACAAGCGTGAACCCGGCACCCAGTCGGTGCCGGCGAGGGGCACACCCGCCATCGCTGCCGCCTCGATGCTCAGCGCCGCCAGGTCTTCGCGCTCGAGGTTGTGCACATGCGACTTGCCGCACGCACGCGCAATGGTCTGCGCCTCGAGATTCAACACGTTCAGGTAGTTGGCCAATCGCCTGCCAGCGACTTCCGGGTCCAGGCGCGCTGCAAGTTCCGGGTCCTGGGTGCAAATGCCGGCAGGGTCGCGCCCATCCTGGTAATCGTCGTAGAAACCGGCGCTGGTGCCGAGCTTGTTGTATTCGGCTTCATACTGCGCGTTGTTGTCACCCAGTGCAATCAGCGCGGCGGTGCCAATGGAAACGGCGTCCGCGCCCATCGCCAAGGCCTTGGCGACGTCAGCTCCGCTGCGAATGCCCCCGGAGACGATAAGCTGGACCTTGCGGTGCATGCCGAGTGCATCGAGCGCCTCGACGGCCTGACGCACCGCTGGCAGGGTCGGAACACCGACGTGCTCGATAAACACGTCTTGCGTGGCCGCCGTGCCGCCCTGCATGCCGTCGACGACAACCACATCGGCGCCGGATTTGACCGCCAGCGTGACATCGTAAAAGGTGCGCGCTGCGCCGACCTTGACGTAGATCGGCGTTTGCCAATCGGTGATCTCGCGCAGCTCCTGGATCTTGATCTCGAGGTCGTCGGGGCCGGTCCAGTCCGGGTGCCGACAGGCACTGCGCTGGTCAATTCCCGCAGGCAGGTCCCGCATGCCTGCGACCCGATCCGAGATCTTCTGTCCGAGAAGCATGCCGCCGCCACCCGGCTTGGCCCCCTGACCGACGACGATCTCGATGGCGTCGGCCTTGCGCAGATCCTCCGGGTTCATGCCATAGCGGGACGGCAGGTACTGGTACACCAGGTATTTGCTTTGCCCCCGCTCTTCCGGTGTCATACCGCCATCGCCGGTGGTGGTGCTGGTGCCCATGAGCGAGGCACCCCGGCCAAGCGCTTCCTTGGCCTGAGCCGAGAGCGCACCGAAACTCATGCCGGCGATCGTGATCGGAATGTCGAGGGTAATGGGCTTCGACGCGAAACGGTCCCCGAGGGTGACACGCGTGTCGCAGCGTTCACGATAGCCTTCGAGCGGGTAGCGCGACATGCTGGCACCGAGGAACACCAGGTCGTCGAAACAGGGCACCCGGCGCTTGGCGCCAAAACCGCGGATGTCGTAGATGCCGGTGCGTGCGGCGCGCTCGATCTCGGCGATCACCGGGCGACTGAAGGTCGCCGACTCGCGCATCCAACTGTGGTCCACCATGCCTGCTTCCTCAGTAGTCCGACGCGTTGTCGATGTCGAAGTGGTAGAGCTTGCGCGCCGAGCCGTAGCGCGTGAATTCGGCAGGATCGACACCGGTCACACCCGCCTCGTGCAGCAAGGCACCAAGCTCGTCGAGGTGCTCTGCCTCCATGGGCTTCTGCACGCAATCGGCGCCGAGGCTCGCCACGCTGCCGCGCACGTAGAGGCGCGCCTCGTAGAGCGAGTCACCAAGCGCGTCCCCGGCATCGCCACACACCACAAGACATCCCTTCTGCGCCATGAATGCGCTCATGTGGCCAACGTTGCCACGCACCACGACGTTGACGCCCTTCATCGAGATACCGCAGCGCGAAGACGCGTTGCCGTCGACCACCACCAGCCCGCCGTGGCCGGTGGCGGCACAGTACTGTGAGGCGTCGCCGCGCACGTGCACCCGACCGGACATGATGTTTTCCGCCAGCCCGGGCCCCGCGTTACCGCGCACTTCGATGTCGGCGAGCTGGTTCATGCCACCGCAGTAATAGCCGACGTTGCCGTCGATCGACACCGAGTGAGCCCCGGTCGCACCAACCGCGACGGCGTGGCGACCAGCCGGGTTGACTGCGCTGAGCTCACCGGTCACCTCGCCATGCAAGTGCGCATTGAGTGCACGCACACCGTCGTTGAGATCGAATGTGGTCATGCCGCTTCTCGCTCCCAGGTGTAGATCTGGCCGGGTTCGGGTTCCCAGACACGCGCCTCCGTTGCCCCGGGCAAACGGGCAATGGCCCGGTACTCGGACGCCATCGCAACCCAGTCATCGGTCTCGGCGAGCACCGCCGGCTTGCAGGCTATGGGGTCACGCAGCACCGCGAAGCCCTCGCGTGTACCAATGGCAAAGGTGTAGAAGCCGTCGAGGTCTTCGAGCGCAGCCGACAGCGCATCGGCCAGGGAATCGCCCTCACTCAGGCGGTGGGCGAGGTAACCCGCAGCCACTTCGGAATCGTTCTCGGTCTTGAACTGCAACCCTGCTCGTTCGAGCTGGGCCCGCAAGCGGTTGTGGTTCGACAGCGAGCCGTTGTGCACCAAACACAGGTCCTGCCCGGTGGAAAACGGATGAGATCCCTGGGTGGTGACCGCGCTTTCGGTGGCCATGCGGGTGTGGCCCAACGCGTGGCTGCCGCGCACGGCGCCCAGGTCGTAGCGCGAGACGAAGTCGTCCGGGTGCATCGCCTCCTTGTAGATTTCGATGCGCTCGCCGACGCTCATGACATCGGCCTGCGGGCAGTGCTGTGCAAGCCACGCCACGGTCTGCGGGCCGACCTCGCCGGTCAGCAGCACGTGTGCGCCGAGCACCTGCGCCGAGCAGCCGATCTGCTCACGCGCAGTCTCGACCAGCGCAGCGCGTTGCGCGTCATCGGCGACGCGAGCCGACAGTTTTTTGCCCTGCCCGGCACCGCGGTAGAGCGCGACACCCGCGCTGTCCGGTCCGCGGTCACCCATCTGCACCAGCATCTCTGCCAGCAAGGTACCGAGGCGCTCCGATATGGTGTCACGCTTGGCGTACAGCCCGACTATCCCGCACATGTGGTTCTCGTATCTGCAGCTACATCAGCATGAAAGGGTACGTCCGGGCCAGGACAGCGTCAACCGTGAGTGGATGATTTTTCATACGAGGAAAATCAGTTACCGTCATCTCGCACGATGAACGCCAGAAACTCCGCCGGCAGGGCAATCAGCGTCTCGGGGCCGTGCGGTGCGTCAGCGTCGAAGAAGAGCGAGTCACCCGGGCGAAGGTGGTAGAGCTTCTCGCCGTAGCGGTAGACCACTTCGCCACTGAGCATGTAGATGAACTCCTGCCCGGCGTGCTGAAACAACGGGAAGACCTCGCTGCCTTCGCGCAGGGTGATCAGAAACGGCTCGACCAAGGTCTTGTCACCCACACTGTGGCCAAGCAGGCGGTACTCGTGCCCGGCGCGCGTACCGCGTCGCTCGATCGGCAAGCCCTCGCCCGCACGCACGTAGCTTGCGTCGCGTTGTTCTTCGAAGCGCCTGAACAGCGCGGTAACCGGCACGTTCAACGCTGCTGCCAAGGCGCGCAAGGTCGCAAGCGACGGCGATGTCTGGCCGTTTTCGATCTTCGAGAGCATCCCGGTCGACAACCCGGTGGTGCGCGAGAGCGCTGCC
This sequence comes from Pseudomonadota bacterium, assembly GCA_039196715.1. Classification (NCBI taxonomy): domain Bacteria; kingdom Pseudomonadati; phylum Pseudomonadota; species Pseudomonadota bacterium. The sequence goes on along the minus strand of JBCCUP010000007.1, from coordinate 75,011 downwards.
AGTGTCATGCCGAGCGCGGAACGGTACTCGTGTACCTGTTTGCCGATGGCTTTCTCGAGTGGCGAGACCGCGTCCTTGTCACCGGCTGCGTCCTCGTTTTGCGACTGCATGTTGCGCCTACCGTCCTCCAGACGAGTGCACAACCTACACCGCGCGACCGACGGCCGCCACACCGGCGGACGCCGCGCCGCGATCGTCGCGCGGTGCGGCGTCGCTGCAAAAGGAGGCGATTGTGCGATACGGCGACCCGTGCTCTACGTGTCACGATGCCGATAAGTTGCGATACAAGTGTGTCATTCCAACCAACCCTGAAGGAGAGTGAGTAGATGGGCAAACGAGTGGCAGTGATTGGCGCCGGACCCTCCGGTTTGGCCCAACTCAGAGCGTTTCAATCCGCCGCGGCAGCCGGTGCAGAGATCCCCGAGGTTGTGTGCTTCGAGAAGCAGTCGGACTGGGGTGGCCTCTGGAACTACACCTGGCGCACGGGCCTCGACGAGTACGGTGAGCCGGTGCACGGCTCGATGTACCGCTACCTGTGGTCAAACGGCCCAAAGGAAGGCCTGGAGTTTGCCGACTACAGCTTCGAGGCGCATTTCGGCAAGCAGATCGCCAGCTACCCGCCACGCGCCGTCCTCTTTGACTACATTCAGGGCCGCGTGCAGCAGGCCAACGTGCGCGACTGGATCCGCTTTCGCACGCCGGTACGCCAGGTCACCTACGACAACGCCAGTGGTCGGTTCTCCGTCCGCGCGCACGACCTCGTCAACGACAACGAGTACACCGAGACCTTCGACAATGTCGTCGTGGCCAGTGGGCATTTCTCCACGCCCAATGTGCCGGATTTCGATGGCCTCGACCGGTTCAACGGCCGCGTGTTGCACGCCCACGATTTTCGCGACGCGGTCGAGTTCAAGAACAAGGATCTTCTGATCATCGGCACCAGCTACTCGGCCGAAGACATCGGCTCGCAGTGCTGGAAGTACGGATGCAAGTCTGTCACGGTCAGTCACCGTACGGCACCGATGGGGTACAAATGGCCAGACAACTGGACCGAGGTCCCGCTGTTGACCTCGGTCTCGGGCAACACCTGCGCCTTCAAGGACGGCAGCACAGCCGAGGTTGACGCGATCATCCTCTGCACGGGTTACCTGCACCACTTTCCCTTCATGGACCCTGAGCTCACCCTCAAGACCGCCAACCGTCTCGCGTCGGCGGATCTCTACAAGGGCGTGGTGTTCAACCCGAACCCGAAACTCTTCTACCTCGGCATGCAGGACCAGTGGTACACCTTCAACATGTTCGATGCACAGGCCTGGTACGCACGTGACATCATCATGGACCGCATCGAGGTCCCGGATGCGGCAGCGCGTGAACAGGACGTGGTCGACCGTGTCGCGGCCGAAGACGCGCTCGAAGACGACTACGGTTGCATCGTCTACCAAGGCGACTACGTCAAGGAACTGATTGCCGACACCGACTACCCGAGTTTCGATGTCGACGGCGCAAACGAAGCGTTCTTCCAGTGGAAGAAGCACAAGAAGGAAGACATCATGACCTTCCGAAACAACGCCTACAAATCGGTGATCACCGGCACCGTGGCGCCGCTCCACCACACCCCGTGGAAGGATGCGCTGGACGACTCAATGGAAAGTTACCTCGAAAACTGAGTGGACTCGCAGGCGCACCGCGGTGCGCCCGGGTGTCTGAAAAACAAAAGGGCCTGAACCGCGTGTTCAGGCCCTTTTTTGATGACGGCGCTCAGACCGTCTGCGTTCAGCCCTTGCCGTTGTGGTAGGAACTGGACTCGTGCGCGGCACCGAGCACGATCGCAAGCACGCACAGCCCGAGCGCGATGAACGCCCAGACCCCTTCCATGCCCGAGCCGGCACCGGTGTACATGGCGCCTTCAAAGCCGGTCCAGGTTGCTTCAACAGGTGAACCCATGGGTTATCTCCTTCTGTTCGTGAATCAGCTGTTGCCGGCAGACGTCGCGCTCGGCCCTTCCGGGTAAGCGACTGCCGGCACCTTGGTGATGTCGAGGCCATCGATCTCGGCGTGTTCAGGCACGCGCAACATGCCGAACATGTTGAGCAGCAGCGAGAGCACGTAACCCGGAATGAAGCCGCAGGCAAACATGACGATCAGGCCGACGATCTGGCCGGTCAACGACGTCAGGGCGACACCCTCACCGGGCAGCGCCGGGTAGCCGGACGCAAAGATGCCAACCGCCAGCACGCCCCAGGCGCCCAACGTGCCGTGGACAGTGACCGCGCCAACCGCGTCATCGAGGCCCATCTTCTCGAAGAAGCGCGCCGACGCCGGCATGAAGCACGCGCCGACAAAACCGATTGCAAACGCCATTGGCGGCCACCAGAGGTCGAGGCCCGCTGCACAGGAGATGATGCCGCCGAGCGCGCCTGACATCATCCAGAACGGGTCGCGCGTGACCACCCAGGCGCCGATGATGCCGCCCGCGAAGCCCATGAGGATGTTGAAGGCGAGCGCAGACAGCGTGACCGGTGTGCCGTAGATGGTGCCGAACGCCACCGAATCCCACGACCAGGCCTCACCCGGAAAGATGGCGCAGGCCATCAGGAAGCCCCAGAAGCCGACGATGATCGTCATCAGGCCGATCAGGGTCAGCGGCATGCTGTGGCCCGCGATGTGATTCGCCTGGCCGTTGGTGAACTTGCCGATGCGGGGCCCGAGGTTGATCAGCACACCGAGCGCAAAGAAACCCGCCACCATGTGCACCACACCGGCCGCGCCGAAGTCGTGGTAGCCGAATTCGGTGACCAGCCAACCGTCGGAATGCCAGCCCCAGGCCGCCGCCAACACCCAGGCAAACGCGCCAAGCACAATGGCCAGGATGATGAAGCCCACCAGTTTGATCCGTTCGATGACCGCGCCCGACATTATCGAGGCGGTGGTCGCAGCAAACAGCGTGAATGCACCCCAGAACACACCGCTGGAATCGTCGGCTGTGTTCGGGCCCATGCCCTCCGACCACGGCAGGAAGTACGCTGCGTATTCCGAGCCGCTGATTTCCATGCCGCCCGCCGTGAGGCTGAATCCGGTCGGGAAGGCCCAGTACACCCAGAAGCCGAACAGGAAGAAGGTCGGCACGAGAAAGGCGAAGGCCAGGATGTTCTTGATGCCGGACGCCAACACGTTCTTGGTCCGTGACGCTCCCATTTCGTAGGCGAGAAAGCCCACGTGGATGAGCACCATCAGCGGGATCGAGAGGTAGTAGTAGGTCTCTGCGAGCGCGGTGTTTGTCCCCCCGCTGCTCGACTGCAGGGCCGCGACCTCCGCCGCGAGTTTGGCAATTTCCTCTTCCATTAAGCACTCCTCGTTGTTGTTGGTGATGTTGGCAGCACGTCGGCTGTCCAAGTGGGGTGAATCGGTGTGGCTGAAGGCGATCGGCCGTGTGCGCAAACGCCGCCTGTCGTCACGGCGTGGTCTGGCACATCGCTGCCGCGCATCAGGCGGTTCACGCCCGCGCCACCGCGCGCTCGGCGCACGCGAGCCAGTTGGCGTACAACTGCTCGCACAAGGTGTTCATGTCGGCGAGGTGCGCATCGCACGACGCGGCCAGCTGCCCTGCACCGTCGGCACCGAGCGCCGCGTGCAAGGCGTCACGGTACGCCGGTACCGCGGCCCAGGTTGCGACGGTGTCCGCTTCGGCTTCAAGGTGGAACTGGCAGGAAAACGCGGTGTTGCCGAACTGCATCGCCTGCACCGCGCAAACCGGGCTCACGGCGAGAATCGACACGCCAGACGGTGCCACCGTCACCTCGGCGCTGTGCCATTGCAGCGCGTGAAAGTGCGCTGGCGACCCCGCGGTGAACGCATCGCCGCGCCCAGCGGGCGTGAGCTCGACCGGTAGCACACCGATTTCGGGCGTGCCCGGTCCCACCTTGCCGCCCAACGCAAGCGCCAGCAACTGGTGGCCGAGGCACAGCCCGAGGTACGGCATGCCGCGGTCAACAACGGCACGTTGGATCGCGTCGACTTCGGCCCTCAGCCAAGGGTGTTGATCGGTTTGCCACACATCCATCGGCCCGCCGAGCACCCACAGGGCGTCGAAGGCCGCGACCTCGGGGATGCGTTCGCCGCGGTGCAGCATCACGGTGTCGAGCTTGTGACCGTCTCTCGCCAGCAGGGTACGAAAGTACCCGGCGTGTTCATCGTCGTGGTGTTGAAAACACACTATGTCCATCGACGCTCACTGAGTGGCAGTCCCTCGGGACGTTCACGGTTTCGGTGGGATGACAGGCATGGCATCGCAACTGCTCAGCTGTTTGCACCGCAACGCCAAAACAATACAACTGCCCCCAAACACAGGCAATACGCTTCCCTTTTTTGGTGCAGTATTGGACCACGTACCATACAAGCATGGCTCAGCACGGCTGTGTCACCGTGTCGCGGCGCATGGCACGATGACACCGAGTCTCGGTTGAGACTGCGCAAAAATGACCCTGGCCTGTATTACCATTCCGTCGTTACAACATCCCGGTGTCAGAACTCAGGCGCTCTCGGCTGTGTAGTGGCCCCGAACGCGTTGCTTTTCGGGATCGAAGTGCGAGAGCCGCACGACGCGGCAACCGAGCCGTTTTTGCAACCCGTCGAGTTGACCGACTTCAAGCGCTGTACCGGGCGCCGCGTGCGTGACATCGACCCGCGCCATGGCGATGGTCTTGCCGAGGATCGGTGACCTCATCGCTGAGGTGATTTCGCCCACCTGCGCTCGCCCCAACCGCACGCAATCGCCATTGGCAGGCACCGTGCCGCTGTCAATCTCCAGACCGACAAGCACCTTTTGCGGGTTCGTCTTGCGTCGCTCGAGAGCCTCGCGACCGATGAAGGGGTCTCCCTTGGATTTCAACGGCACCGTGAACCCGATACCCGCTTCAAACGGATCGGTCTGGTCCGAAAACTCGTAGTTGGCGAAGATCAGCCCCGCTTCGATGCGCAGCATATCGAGCGCCGCGAGGCCGCAGGGCAGCATGCCACGGGGCTCACCGACCTTGCGAATCGCCTCGAACACGGCCGCCGCGTCGCGCGGATGGCAGAACACCTCGTATCCCAACTCGCCGGTGTACCCCGTGCGGCTCACCACCACGGGCACCCCGTGCATGTCGCCCACGCGCGCTATGGTGAAGCGGAACCACGCGAGTTCCTCCACGGTGGATTGCGCAGGCGGCGTCCAGAACACCTCGGCGAGGATGTCCCGCGACAACGGACCTTGCACGGCAATGTTCGCCAACTGGTTCGTCGAGTTGCGCACCCAGACGTCGAGCTGGTGCTTCGCCGCTTGCTCGCGCAACCACTCACCGGAACTGTCGCAACCCCCGATCCAACGGAAGTTGGTGTCCGCGAGGCGAAACACCGTGCCGTCATCGATCATGCCACCGTGCTCGTAACACATGGCTGTGTAAACGACTTGGCCAACGCTCAGCTTTTTCATGTTACGGGTGACACACAGTTGCATTAATGCCTCGGCATCCGGGCCAGTCACTTCGTATTTGCGAAGCGGAGACAGGTCCATCACAACCGCTTTCTCGCGGCAGGCCCAGTACTCCGCGATCGCACCGGCGTTGGACATCTGGTTGGCCAGCCAAAAGCCGTTGTATTCGGTGAAGTCACGCGTGTACGCGGCAAAGCTCGCGTGAAAACCGGTCTCGCGGGTCTCTTCCATATCTGCCTCTGCGCTCTTTCTGAAAGCGATCGAGCGTTTGAAGTCCTCGTTCTTGCTGTACACCCGCACCTGAATATCCGTGGGGTTCCAGCCGTTCGCCGGATCGATGTCGCACGGACACGCAGTGGAAACGCACAGCAGATCGGTCACCGCCCGCAGCAACACGTATTCGCCTGGTCGTGACCAGGGGTCGTCCATGCCGAGCGCGTTGGCGTCGTCGAGCATCGTGTTGAAGAAAAAATTGATCGCCGGCCAGCCCCCGCGCGGTCGGATCTGCCAGGCAGCCAACTCGCGGTTCATGTTGTCGGTGCAGTTGATGTGCCCCGGGTACCCGAGGTCGTCGTAGTAGCGCGACGTGCACGCCAGGCCGAAGGTGTCGTGTCGGCCGCAGGTGTCAGCGACGAGCTCGACGAGTTGGGTCTGATCGACTGTCCAGTACTTTGAGTACAAGCCCGGCGCGGGGTACCCCAGGCCGCTGAAAGACCGCGTGGCCGTCGGGTCGATCTCACGTTCGAGCCCGCGGTCGAGGTCCCGCAGGGCGAAGGCCTGGAAATCAGAGCACTCACGCCCCTGCACATCGAGTATCTGGAAGTACTGACCCGCACGCACTTCGTAGGCGTGCGCCTGGCCAGGCTGAATGTTCGCATCGTGCAACGGATCGGCCAGTGGCGTCGGCGCCGTCAGGGGTTCGCCATCCTCCCCGCCCTTGTACTGTCGCACGCGACTGCGAGTGACGTAGAGCACGACGTCGGTCGGGGGGGTTTGCTCGTGTGGCAACATGGCATCCCCCACCGCGCACACGATCAACAGGCCATCGCAACCCGCCGTGAACTCGGCAACGTCACCGGCCCGCGAGCCTTCGCCAAACACCCGCGCGGCGTCGGCGTTGGCCAGGTCGAAACCCGCCCGTTCGAGCGCTCGTCGCACCCGTGCGCCGCTGGCGTCGCCAGCAGCCAGCGCCCGCTGAATCCCGTTCGGCACGCCTGCACTGGCGGCGCCCAGCATGCCGATGTCGGAGCGCCCATCCGGACTGAAGAAGCTGAATTCAATCGGCTGCAAACCCTCGGTGTCGACCAGCGTGATCACATCACCGGCTTCGAGCTGCACCGCACGGGTTCCACCACCGGGTACCGGGTGGCGCTCCACCCCGGTCGGCAACACCAGCAGCCCGGGCTCGCGGACGCCGCTGTGTTCTCGCGGTTGTTCCAGTCGCATGACCTACCTCACTCCAGGCCCAGGGCACGCCGCTTGTCGGCCGCCCAGCGCATGGCCAAGTGGTCCGCCGCCAGGCCCATGAACGCCACGCAGAGGCCCAACACCAGGCCCTTGCCAACGTCGGTGGACGACAACGCACGCTGCATCTCCTGGCCGAGATCCTGAGTGCCAATGAACGCGGCGATGATGACCATGAAGAGCGAAAACATGATGCTCTGATTGATGCCAACCATCATGGTCGGCAGCGCCATCGGCAAGCGTACCTTCCACAGTGTTTGCCGTTTGTTCGCGCCAGACATGTCTGCCGCTTCGATCAGGGTGTCGGGCACACCGCGCAAGCCCTCGATGGTGTAGCGCGCCAGCGGCACCATCGCAAACACCACCACGGCCCCGATCGCGGCGACATCGTTGACCCCGAACAGCATCACCACCGGAATCAGGTAGATGAAACTCGGAAAGGTTTGTGCGGTGTCGCATATCAACAGGCCAACCGCGGCGCGTCGTTCGTTGCCGGCGGCCCACATGCCGAGCGGCAACCCGAGCAGTGCGGCCAGCAGTACCGCGAAGCTCACCATGTAGGCGGTGATCATGGCACGGTCCCACCAACCACTCATCGCGATGAAAACGACAAAGGCCGACACCAACACAGCGCTGGCGCGGCCGCCGATGCGCCATCCCATGGCTGCAACAAAGGCAATCACCGCGGTGAACGGAAGCCAGAGGTAGGCGTCCCGCATGGGGATCAGGACATCCTTGATCAGGAAGGCGCGGATGGCCAGCGTGACTGGGTCAACGAGGCGAATGAAACCGTCGAGCACGAGGTCCAGCTGCTTTGAGATGGTGAACGCCTGCGTGCGCTTGACTTCCTGCGCCAACGGCCAGAACTCCGCCAGCACCCAGCACGCTGCGACGAGTCCCGCCCAGACAAGCACGAACGTGTTGCGCGCCGCCCAGGGGGTGCCCTTTTCGAAATGCACGGGTTGCCGTTCGGCCCAGGCTTTCGAGCACCGGTCAAGCACCACGGCCAACAGCACGATGGTGATGCCAATCTCGACCGACCGACCCATTTTCAACGCCTGCAGCAGTTGCAGGAGTTTCTGGCCGAGCCCCGGCATGCCGATGAAACTCGCGAGGACAACCATCGCGAGGCTCTGCATGATCACCTGGTTCACGCCGACGAGGATGTCAGTGCGCGCCGACGGAATCCGCACATGCCGCAGCAACTGCCACCGGGTCGCACCGCACATGTGCCCGCTCTCGACAATCTCGGGCGGCACTTTTTTCAACCCGAGCAGGGTCATCCGGATCATCGGCGGCATGGCGAATATGATGGTCACGATCGCGCCGGCCTTTGGGCCGACGCCGATGAACACCACGACGGGAATCATGTACGCGAAGTGCGGCAGCGATTGAGTGACGTTGAGGATCGGGTTCAGCACGGTCTCGAACCGCCGGCTGCGCCAGGCCAGAACGCCGAGCACGAGGCCGAACAACACCGCGATGGGTGCGGCGACGATGATCACAGACAAGGTCTCCATCGCCCACTTCCACTGGCCGAGCAGCGCAATCCAGACAAAGGTGCCGCCGCTCAACAGGCCGAGTGCCCACCCCCGCAGCGCGTAGCCGACCATGAAGGCCGTTGCCGCGACCACCGTCCACGGGATCGGATCCTCAAGGCGCGGCCAGCGCCGTTTGCCGTACAGCAGGTTTGCCGTGACGTCGAGCAACCACTGGACGCCGTCGGCAAAGGCGCGGGTCACGTGGATCAAGCCGAGGTCGTCGCGCACGAAGGCGAACACGGCGTTGATCCAGTCGGCGAAGGGCCACACCAGCCACTCTGGCGGGCGGATCAGCCAGTCCGGCGCGAGCGGTTTCGCCAGCACCAGCGCGAGCGCCAGCGCGGCAATACCCCACCACACCCGGTTCGGCTGCGATCGATCGGGCGGAGACGGCTCGACCGGCGCGGTCATCAGCGCGCCCCGAGCAACACGTTCAGCGCGTCCTCGCGCTGCATCACCCCGACACAGGTGCCGGACGCGTCGACCACCGGCAACTCGGCGCGCGGGTCGTCGACCAGCCGACGCGCGAGCGCGTGCACCGTCGCTGACGCGGCGATGCCGTCGCCGTCAGGCACCGGACCGTCGGCCACGCTGCGCATCAGATCGCCGGCGTGCACCACGCGGGCCTTGTCGATGTCTTCAGTGAACTTGGCCACGTATTCGGTGGCCGGGTTCATGACGATGTTGCCCGGCTTGTCGATCTGCTCGATCGCCCCGTCCTTCATGATTGCGATGCGGTCGGCCAGACGCAGCGCTTCGTCGAAGTCGTGGGTGATAAACACGATCGTCTTGCCGAGCATGTCCTGCAGGCGCAGGAACTCGTCCTGCATTTCACGCCGGATCAGCGGATCGAGCGCGGAAAAGGGTTCGTCGAGAAACCAGATATCGGGTTCGATGGCCAGGCTGCGCGCGATACCAACGCGCTGCTGTTGGCCGCCCGAGAGCTCGCGGGGGAAATAGTCCTCGCGGCCCTGCAGGCCCACCAGCTCGATCACCTCGAGCGCGCGTGCACGGCGCGCGTGCCTGTCCTGCCCGCGCATTTCGAGCGGGAAGGCGACGTTGTCCAGCACGGTTCGGTGGGGCAACAGGCCGAAGCTCTGGAACACCATACCCATCGCGTTTCGGCGCAGGTCGATCAGCTCGGATTCACTCAGCGCCATGAGGTCCGCACCCTCGACCTCGATGTGCCCGCCGGTGATGTCGACAAGCCGCGATAAACACCGCACCAGGGTGGACTTGCCCGACCCGGAAAGGCCCATGATGACGAGCATCTCACCTTTCTGAATGTCGACTGAGACGTTCCGCACCGCCGAGATGTAGCCGTTGTCCCGAACCACCTCGAACCCCGGGTCGCCGCCGTCAAGGCTCGCGAGGTAGGCAGCTGGCTGGGGCCCGTAAAGCTTCCAGACATTGCTGCAGGAAATCACGGTTTCAGACATGTTCAGGGCCCCTCGGGCGGCGCTTCAGGCGGTGTCATTCGCGTGCATCGCGGGTGGCCGACGAGCCGGTCCGCGACACCAGCCTATCGCCGTGCCACGCCGGAGTCGACGTGCGCACGGCGCACAGGCCCGGGCCGAGGCACACCCGCGCGGTCGCCAGTGGCACCGCGCACGCACGCCGGTGGATCAGCCCGTCTGGCAGAGCATCACTCCGTCCAGGACTTCCAGGTGTCTTCGTTGGCTTCAAGCCACGCGGTAGCCGCGTCTTCAGGCTCCATTTCGTCGACGTCAACGAGCTTCGCCATCTCGGCGATCTGCGGGTTGGTGAAGTCAATTTTACCAAGCACGGCACGCGCTTTAGGCCACTTCTCCGCCATGCCGCTCCAGGCCGCCTTCTTCAGGTAGCCGTTGGGCGGGTTGCCGCAATCGTAGGTCGCGTTGGGGTTGGGCCCGAGCGACGGGTCTTCCTTGCAGCCTTCGAAGTAGGTCGGGAACTCGACGAACTCACCCGGCCACACAGCTTCAACGAAGTTCGGCGTCCAGTTGAAGATCACGACCGGCGCGTTGCGCTTCTCGGCCGCAGCGACCTCGGCCCAAAGTGCGGATGCCGAACCGGCGTTCACCACGACAAAGTTCATGCCGAGGGCTTCGACGCGCTCAGCATCGTGCTTGAGCCAGTCGACCGGCCCGCCGAGGAAACGGCCCTTGTCACCGGTTTCCGGTGTCGCGAACTTCTCCGCACACGCGTTCAACGCTTCCCACGACGGCAGACCCGGGCAGTGGTCCTTGGTCCACATCGGGTACCACCAGTCCTCACGGGTCACCGCGTTGTGGTCACCGGCGTCTTCGATGCCGCCCTTGGCCAGCGCCTCGTTGAAGGACACACCGAAGGCGCCCTCCCAGACTTCCAGCTCCAGCGTCACGTCACCGAGGCGCACCGACTCGTAAACAGCCTGGCTGTCGGTGGACACGAACTCGACGTTGTACCCCATCGACTCGTAGATCTGGCCGACGACGTGGCTCATCACGATCTGGCTGGACCAGTTGTGGGTCGGGATGATGATCGGGTCAGATGACTCCATGGCCTGCATGGCCATGGGCGACGCCGTCAGCGCGGCGGCAAGCATCAGTGGTCTGAGTTTCATTCTCTTTCCTCCGGGGATGGTTGAGGGGCTGATCTTGCAACCCGCTCGGGTCCGGCGTGTACACGGGACGTGCACCCACCGGGGTTGTGTACGCGACGCGTGTACACCGGGCACACACGCAACGTGACGTTAAACATGGAACGGTGGCTCCGCGACACTGCTCGACCAATCCGGCTCGAAGCCGAGCACGATGGCGTCCGAGGGCGCACCGGGGTTGAACAGCCCGTTGTGCCAGTAGGTCGCCTGCCAGTAGTAGTTGCGCTGCGTGAGTCGCCAGACCTTGCAACGCAGATCGACCCGCTGCGCGTACTTGTCGAACGTCAGCGTGACGAAGCGGGCACGCTGGATGCGCACGGCCCCCTCCGACTCCGGCCCGAAGCTCGCTGTGACCATGTCGGAAAACTGTTGGGCCTTCTGGTAGTAGGTCGAACACAGCAACCGCAGCGCATCTTCCCGGCGTTTGGCGGGGTCGAAGGTTTTGCGGCTGATGTGTTGCATCTCCGGCACCATCGAGTGCTCAGGCAAGCGGTTCAACACCGTCATCACCTGACCCAGGGCGTCGAGTGAGCCGTCGTCCGCGCGCACCGACAACACCGGCATCATGCTGTCGTCCGGTTTGCCGCCGTGGTCGCGCATGCGCATCTGGCGCACGCGGCACTGCCAGCGCAGGAAGCCGAGCGCAGAAGGCGCCCGCTGCGCGGGGTCACGGTCGTGCACCTTCGTCAGGGTCATACCACCGACCCCGTCTTGTGGTGCTGTACCCGGAACGGCCGAACGTGTGTGAGCCTCGGAATACGGTTTCGCGCTTCGACCGCGGCCGCCATATCGATGTCAGCGGTGATCACACCTGGCGAGTCGCCGCCATCAGCGACGATTGTTCCCCACGGGTCGATGATCAGCGAGTGACCGTAGCACCCGCCCCCCCCGTCGATGTCGCCGACCGAACACGCTGCGATCACCCAGGCACCGTTCTCGATCGCACGGGCGCGACACAGCGCGTGCCAGTGCACGGCACCGGTGGCACGCGTGAAGGCCGCCGGGATCGCCATCACCGTAGCGCCGTCAACCGCCATCGCCTCGTACAGGCCCGGAAAGCGCACGTCATAGCAGATTGAACACCCGAGCGTGCACCAGCCCGCGTCGACCACGCAGGCCGCGTCACCGGCGGCGACGACATCCGATTCGCGGTACACCTCGCGTTCGGACAACTGGATATCAAACAGGTGGACCTTGTCGTACCGCGCGACGATCTCACCCTCCGGGTCGATCACCACGGAGCGGTTGCGGACCTTGCCGGACGGTGCCGGCGTCGCGAATGACCCGGCGTGCGCCCACACACCGTGTTCACGCGCTGCGCTTCGCATCGCAGCGACGTAGGGGTTGGTGCCCTCCTCGGCCGACGGCGGTGCGAAGCGCCCCGCATCCACCCGGAACCCCGCCGCGTACTCGGGCAGGAAAAGCGCCTCGGCACCCTGGCCGACCGCCTCTTCGAACCGCGCCAGCGCCGCCTGGGTCGCCGACTCGAAGGTCGGCTGCGGCGCGACTTGCAAGCACGCTACACGCGTCACGGGAACACTCAAAACTTGGTGTAGGCCAGACGAAGCTGCGTGAGCGGGTGGCGTTCGGACATCTGGAACTTGATCAGGAGTTCACGCGCGATCATGTCTCTGTCCTGTTGGTTGTCGGGCAGATTGATCTTGTCCGGCACCCTGACCCAGCCGTTGATGTTCCGGTCGAACACCGCCGGGTGGCCGTCCTCGTAGCCCATGTGCACGTCTTCGAGCCAGTTCAGGTCGTCCCAACCCATGACCTCCATGTACTTCGCGAGGAAAGGTGTCAGCCGGTCGTAGTCCGGCACGAGGTTGACATCGTACCGGTAACCGATGTGTTGGCCGATCTCCTGCTCGCGCGCACTCTCGAGACCATCGCCCTTGATGAACTGGTCGACGTCGGTGATTTCCGAGCCCTTGTAACTTGTTCCAGCCATTGCTGTCTCCGCCAGAACGAGGCCCGGGCGGGCCTCGCCGGTCGATTAAAGGTGGTGGTAGTCCTCGACACCCACGGTGTGGTTGGTGCCGGCCAGGGGCACGCCCGCAATGGCCGACGCCTCCATGGTCAGTGCCGCGAGGTCTTCAGGCTCGAGCGAATGGATGTTGGTCTTGCCGCACGCCCGCGCGAACAGCTGCGCCTCGATGGTGAGCGTGTGCAGGAAGTTGTACACCCGCTCCGCAGCCTCGTCCGGGTTGAGGCGCTTGCGCAGAGTCGGGTCCTGCGTCGCCACGCCGACCGGGCAGCGGCCCGAATGGCAGTGGTAACAGTAGCCGGGCTCCACGCCCATCTCTTCCTGGAAGTTGGCCTCGGGGATGTCCTTGTTGCAGTTCAAGGCCATCATCGCCGAGTGGCCGATGGCAATGGCGTCAGCACCGAGCGCAATCGCCTTGGCGACGTCGGCACCGTTGCGGATGCCACCGGCGTAGACCAGCGAGATCTCACCGCGCTTGCCGATGTCGTCGATCGCCTTGCGCGCCTGGCGGATCGCCGCCATGCCAGGCACACCCGTGTCTTCGGTGGCGAGGTGCGGGCCGGCACCGGTGCCGCCCTCCATGCCGTCGATGTAGATCGAATCCGGGTCGCATTTGGCGGCCATGCGCACGTCGTCGTAGACCCGCGCCGCACCGAGCTTGAGCTGTATCGGGATTTGCCAGTCCGTTGCCTCACGGATCTCCTGGATCTTCAGCGCGAGGTCGTCAGGCCCGAGCCAGTCGGGGTGCCGCGCAGGCGAGCGCTGGTCGATGCCTGCGGGCAAGGACCGCATCTCGGCCACCTGATCGGTGACTTTTTGCCCCATCAGGTGCCCGCCAAGACCGACCTTGCACCCTTGGCCGATGAAGAACTCGCAGCCGTCGGCCAGCACGAGGTGGTTCGGGTTGAAGCCGTAGCGCGACTGGATGCACTGGTAGAACCACTTGGTCGAATAACGCCGCTCGTCGGGGATCATGCCGCCCTCGCCCGAACAGGTCGCGGTGCCGGCCATGCTGGCACCGCGAGCAAGCGCGGTCTTGGCTTCAAAGCTCAGCGCGCCGAAGCTCATGCCGGTAATGTAGATCGGGATGTCGAGCTCCAGCGGGCGCTTCGCGCGCGGCCCGATCACGGTCTTGGTCAGGCACTTCTCGCGGTAGCCCTCGATCACGAACCGCGTGAGCGTGCCGGGCAGGAAAGTCAGGTCGTCCCAGTGCGGGATCTTCTTGAACAGGGAGAAACCGCGCATGCGGTACCGGCCCAGTTCGGACTTGATGTGGATGTCGTCTATGACGCGCGGCGGAAAAACAAAGCTCTCGCCGAGGCGGTTGACATCGCGCTCGAGCTTGGCCTTCGGCGCCCGCTCTTTCGCCCGCGTGATTTCCGGCGCATCCGAATCTTCGTAGTACTCGGGTGATTCCACAGTGTGTTCTCCCTAGAGAATGAGTTTCTTTTCGCTCGGTTCGAGGTTGTCGTAGTTCCACAACTGACGACCGGCGACAATCTTCTTGAAGTGCTCCACACCCTCGCCGGGCAACAGATCGTACTGACCCAACTTGCGGGTCAACCACGCCTTGTCGAGGTCCGTCAGCGGCTCCTCAACCGCGTCCACGCCGAGGCTTTGAATCGTGCCGCCGACGAAAATCGTGCCGTCGTACATGGAGTCACCGAGGTTCTTGCCGGCGTTGCCACAGAACACCATGCGGCCGCGCTGCATCATGAAACCGGTGAGTGCCCCGGTGTCACCACCGACGATGATGGTGCCGCCCTTCTGATCTATGCCCGTGCGCGAGCCGACCGAGCCGCGGCAGACGAGGTCGCCGCCGCGGATGGCCGCGCCAAAGGTGGAACCGGCGTTTTTCTCGATGACCACGGTGCCGGCCATCATGTTCTCGCCACAGGACCAGCCGACCCGGCCCGTGATCCGCACGTTCGGCCCGTCGATCAAACCGACGGCGAAGTAGCCAAGCGAGCCTTCGAACTCGAGGTTGAGCTTGCTCAGGATGCCAACCCCGAGGCTGTGCATGCCGCGTGGGTTGGTGATCCGGACCGTGCCGACGCCGTCCTGCATCAGCTCGCGAATCTTGAGATTGACCTCGGTTGCACTCAGCCCGTCAGCGTCGATCTCGGCCCGCTTCGCCGTGTCGACCACCGGCGCCCAGGGGTAGAGAAAATTCTCGTCCTCCGCGGGCTCGAAAAACGCCTGCATCGAACGCCCGGTCAGTTGCTCGGACATCATGCCCAGCGCTTCGGCGCGCTCTTCCTGGCTCAGGGCGCGCAGTTCCGTCTCGTTCATGCCTGCCATACCCGCACCTCCTCGTCGTAGGGGTCGTAGGTGTCGATTTCCTGAGGCAGAATGGCGCGGATTGCCACCTCCTCGGACGCCATCGCGATCATGTCGTCTGACTCGTACAGCACCAGCGGCTTGGCCGCCATGGTGTCCTTGGCCATGCCGAGCGCATCCGAGGTCGCCACGAGGTAGGTGAACACCCCGTCGATTTCCTCGATCGACGTGCGCAGGCTGTCTTCCAGGCTGACACCGTTGGCCAGGTTGTCCGCCGTGTAGACCGCGAGCAGTTCGCTGTCGCAGTTGGACATGAACCGGTGGCCCTTGCGCTCCATCTCACGGCGCTTGAGCCAGTAGTTGGTGATCTGCCCGTTGTGCACCACCGAGACGTCGTTGTACGGAAACGCCCAGTACGGGTGTGCCGAACGGATGTCGACGTCCGATTCGGTCGCCATGCGGGTGTGCCCGATGCTGTGGGTACCCGCAAAATCGCCAAGCTTGTATTGATCCGAGACGACCGTCGCGTCGCCGAGGTCCTTGATCAGCTCGAGCGAGTTGCCGAGCGACAGGATCTCCGCGCCGTCGACGTCCTCGATGTAGCGCGCCAGCGCCTCGGTGTCACCGGAGTGGGAAATGACATAGCGCATCGCGTAGGGCGTGGCGGTCTCGCGCGACTTGATGCTCGCACCGTGCTCGGCCAAGCGCCCTTCGACCTGCGCGATGCGGTCGGCGATCAGGCCGCTGATCTCGTAGCCCGACGCCATGTCTTCGGCCTCGGCCACCTTGAACCGCATCACGTAGTCGCCCGGGGTCGATTCCCCGTACACCGCAAAGCCGGTCGAGTCCGGTCCGCGGTGCTTCAACGCCTGCAACATGGAGGTCATCTCCCCACCGACGTTGGAGCTTTTGCCTCGGTGGATGAGGCCAGCAATCCCACACATACTCTTTCCTCGTTGGCGCGCGGCCGGTCGGTCCAGACAAGCCGCACGTGTGCCACCCACGCCGCGGGTGGCGTCTGTTGGCTGCATTCGGGGGGCCGCCGAACCCGGCGGCCCGGCGGATCAAGGCAGGCAATCCATGTAGGTTTCCTGGTCCCAATCGGTCACGGTGTGCATGAAGCGCTCCCACTCGTCCTGCTTGTACTCGTCGTACAAACGGAACATTTCACCCGGCATCGCCGACTGAATCACCGGGTCGTTGCGCAGCTCCTGAAGCGCATCGCCGAGGCTCATCGGCAGCTTCTTGACGTCCTTGCCGGCTTCCATCGCCTCGTAGATGTTGCGCTCTTCAGGCTGACCCGGGTCGAGTTGATTGACAAGCCCGTCATCGCACGCCTTGAGGATGCCTGCGCCCATGAGGTACGGGTTGACCATCGAATCGACCGACCGGTACTCGAAGCGACCCGGTGCCGATACACGCAAGCCGGTGGTGCGGTTCTGAAAACCCCAGTCGGCGAAGATCGGCGCCCAGAAGCCGGTGTCCCAGAGACGCCGGTAGGAGTTGACCGTGGACGAACCGATCGACGTCAACGCGCCGAGGTGGGCCACGATACCGCCGATGGCCTGCAGCCCGAGCTTGCCCGGCATCTGCGGGTCATCGGTGTCCGGCATGAACGTGTTGTCGCCACCGTGCCGGTACAGGTAGTTGTTGGCCATGCCCGGCAGGTTGTCCGGGTCGTTGCCGGTCTTGTGCAGTCGGTCCTCGCCGCCGAACCAGAGCGAGATGTTGTGGTGACAGCCCGACGCCGAGACACCCATGAAGGGCTTGGTCATGAAACACGCGATCAGGTTGAACTCGCGCGCCACCTGGGCACAGATCTGTCGGTAGGTGGTCAGCCGGTCGGCGTTGCGCAGCACGTCGTCGAACTGCCAGTTGAGCTCGAGCTGGCCGGGTGCGTCCTCGTGGTCGCCCTGGATCATGTCGAGGCCCATGAAGCGCGCGTACTCCATGACCTTCATGTAGACCGGGCGCAGGCTCTCGAACTGATCGATGTGGTAGCAGAACGGGTTCGAGAAGCCACCGTTCGGCTTGCCGTCCTCGCCCTTTTTGAGCCACATCATCTCGGGCTCGGTGCCGCAGCGCAGCGCCAGGCCGTTGTGGTCCGCCTGGAACTGGTCGTGGATACGACGCAGGTTGCCGCGGCAGTCGGACGTCAGGAAACCGCCCGGGTTCTCCTTCTCCTCACGGTTGCGGAACAGCGTGCAGTAGAGTCGCGCGACGCGCTTGTCCCAGGGCAGCTGACAGAAGGTCTCGGGTTCGGGGATGCCGACGAGCTCGGCGGCTTCGGGGCCGTAGCCGAGGTAGTCGCCGCCTCGGTTGGTGAACAGGTTGACGGTTGCACCGTAGACCAATTGGAAACCTTTCTGGGCCACTGACTCCCAGTGGTCCGCCGGAATGCCCTTGCCGCAAATGCGCCCGGTGACGGAAACAAACTGCAGATACAGGTACTCGATGCCCAGGGCATCGATCTTCGCCCGGACCTCACGAACCAATTCGTCGCGGCCATCTGCCGAGACAAAGCCTTCCAAATCAGTCGCCATGTAGACTCTCCTGCGTGGAAATCGAAAAAGACTCGCCGGCAGAACACGCTATCAACGGGGGAGTGGGCCGAACCGCACCGCACTGACCGCCTTGGGAATGCCGGTCTCGCAGCCTGCACTATGGTGCAAGGCTCCGACCGGAGAGTAAATAACCAGATAGTCCAATCGCAACCAGTTTCTCTTGTTTGGTACAGTTTTGGGCTATAGTGCGCCGACACGCCGACGGGCCACGACCATGGACACCAGCGCGAGCCGCAAAACCATCTCGACCAAGACCGACGTCTATCTCGCCCTGCGCGACCGTATCGACGCCGGCGAATTCGCTGTCGGTGAGCGCCTGCCGGCAGAGCGCTCGCTGTCCGACCAGTTCGGTGTGGCGCGCGGCACCCTGCGCGAGGGACTGCGCGACCTCGAAACGGCCGGTTACGTCGAACGGCGCCAAGGCAGCGGCACCTACGTGGTGTTTCGCAAGAACCAGGACTCCATGGAGCTGATCTCCACGCTGCGCCCGATGGAGATGGTCGAGGCACGCATCGCCATGGAGCCGCACATCTGCCGCCTCGCGGTGCTGCACGCGAACGACGAGGACCTGCAGCGCCTGGACACCATGCTCAGCGCGATGGAGCAACTCGAGCGCGACCCCACGGCCTTCGGTCGCGTCGACGGCGCTTTCCACCTCGCACTCGCCGAGATCGCGGGTAACCGCTTGTTCTCGTGGATGACGCGCTTTCTCTCCGAGGCGCGCACCCAACAGGGCTGGTCCCAGGTGTTGACCCTGACCCTGAACCCCGAACAGATCCGCACCTACAACATCCAGCACCGAGCGATCGTCAACGCGATTCGCAAGCGCGACCCCGATACCGCCACACGTCGGATGCGCGACCACATCAGCTCAGCACGAGACTCGCTGCTCTCGATCGCCGGCGTCTGACACGCACAAAAAAGGGGCCGGTTTGGCCCCTTCTTGTCTGCGTCCCGGCGGGTTGCGCGCTAGAACTGCTCCCAGACCGCATCCTCGGCGGCGTCGCCCAGGTCGTCGTCCCCGCCCCGCGGCTTTGCCGTCGCGGGCGCCGGCAACTTGGCAGGCACGGCCGCCACCGGCTTGGCTTCGCTGGATTCGACGCCGCCGCTCACGGCCAACGGGACGCTGCCCGCTCCGACCACCTTCGAGCCCGAGCTACCCGCAAAGCTGCGGGCGTTGGCTTTGGCCCGAATCACGTTGTGACGCTGGTCAACCTTGAAGAAATCCACCGTCTCCTTGAGCTCGCCGGCCTTGCCGTTCATGGATTCCGCGGTCACGGCGGCCTGTTCGACCAGCGCCGCGTTCTGCTGGGTACTGGAGTCCATGTGGATCAGCGCGTCGTTGATCTGATCGATGCCGAGCGCCTGTTCTTCACTGGCCTGCGTGATCTGTCCCATGACGCTGGTGAGCTCGGCAACGAGGTCGACGATGTCGGTCAATTCCTTGCCCGAGGTTTCAACGAGGTCGGTGCCGTCCTTGACTTTCGCGACGCTGCTCTCGATCAGGTCCTTGATCTCGCGTGCGGCCGAGGCACTGCGGCCCGCGAGTTGGCGCACCTCGCTCGCGACCACCGCGAAGCCGCGGCCCTGCTCGCCCGCACGGGCCGCCTCGACGGCCGCGTTGAGCGCGAGCAGGTTGGTCTGGAAGGCGATCTCGTCGATCACGCCGATGATCGCGGCGATCTGCTCGCTCGACTTGCTGATCTCGTGCATGGCACCGACCGCACGTTCGGCGATCTTGCCACCCGCGCTGGCACGCTCGCGCGTCGACATCGCCAACTCGTTCGCCGCCTTGGCGTTCTCGGCGTTCTGCCGCACTGCGCTGGTGATTTCCTCGGTACTGGCTGCAGTCTGCTCGAGGTTTGCAGCCTGCTGTTCGGTGCGGGACGAGAGCCCGCGGTTGCCTTCGCGCAAGCTGCCCATGCCCTGGTTGACGTCAACCGTGATCGACTTGGCGTCGCTGATGATGTCGCTCATCTTCTCGCGCATCGCGACGAGCTCGGAATAGGCCCCGATACGGTCCTGGTCCTGCGGCCGCGAGCGCAGGTCCCCGGCGCTGAGCGCCTGGGCAAAGCTCAGGATCTCCACTGGATCGCCACCGAGGCGTTGGTAGATCACGCGGCCGATCATGAAGGCCCAGAAACCAACGAACAGGGCAGCAAGTACCATGGCCGCGACGGTTTCGTAGAGCAACCGGTCCATGACGGCAAACGCCTCCGCATACGGCATCTTTGCCAGCAGCGCCCAATCCAACTGCGGCACCGAGGCCGGCATGTAAGCCAGCAGCGCCGATTCGCCGTCGACCTCTTCGATGAACGAACCCTCGTTGCCGTCGATCGCAAGGTCGACGCCGTCGGACTTCAACTTGCTCGCAATGATGGTGTTGTCCTCGACCAGGCGGTCCTGGGAACGCATCAGGTTGTCCGGGCCCACCGCGAGGATCCGGCCACCTTCGCCGAGACCGGTCGGTGCGGCGAGGATCGCGTTGATCGGCTCGACCGGCATCTGAAAGACCAGCGCACCGATCAACTTCTTGGCGGGGTTGTAAATCGGGGAGCCGACAAACATGGCGGGCGCGTCGTAGGACGGGTAATAGGTGCCGAAGTCGGTCCAGGCCACCTCACCCTGTTGCAAGGTCAATGCGCGACGCGCCGCCTCGGCGAGTCCGGTGTCGCGGTAGGGCCCGTTGAAGAGCTTGGTTGCGTAGTCGAGCTCCTTGTAAACCGAGTAAACCACCCGGCCGTTCTCGGGCTCGACGATGAAAATATCGTAGTAGCCGAAGCGGTCGAGAAAGTCCGCCAACTTGCCGTGGATGAAGGCATGCGAGTTCGCAAAGTAGCCGCTGATGTTCGGTTTGCCCATCAGGTGCTTTTCGCCGAGCGGGTTCGGGTTGTTGGCAATGAACTGGTATTGCGCAATGACCGTCTGCGGGTCTTCGGGAATGCTGAGCTGTGTCGCCTCGCCGTTGCGCGTCTCGTACTCGGCCGCGAACTGCTCGGTGTAGTACTTCTGCAGCTCGGTCTGCATCTCGGCAAACTCGGCGTCACTGTACTGGTCAGGGTTGGCAAAACCGTCCCACTGCTGCGTGAGCAGCGCGGTTGCGTTCATGACGGTGCCGTCGTCCGCCAGCACCACGGCGTGGTCGGTCACTTTCTCGAACAAGGCCTTGAGGTGCGCAGCGCGCCCCGCCAGCATGCCCTCGAGGCTGCTGAACGACTGCCGTGTGATTTCGGACCGTGTTTCGCTCTTGATAAAGGCGGTTGTCGCCAGCAGCGGAAGCAATCCCGCTCCCAACATCGACACCATCAACAGCCTGCGCATATTCATCTTCATGGCGAGAGTCTCATTCCCTGAAATGTCACAAGTACAGTGGCGTGTAGCGTCCACCACGCACCTGTCCTTTAGGTAATCTCGCCTCTGGCGACTCACTGTCCTGGCGTCCCGATTCAGCGCGCCTGCATCAAGCCATTGAATTCACATGACGCGTAGACGTCTGCACGCTGGTGGCATCGACGTGGTGCACGTTCACACCCTAAAGACGGCCGGATTCTTGCCGACACGTAACTCATGTTTGTCATGGAGACTCGACGTGTTAGTGCTTGTAGTTGACGACAGCACCTCTATGAGGATGCTGATCAAGCGAACTCTGAAACAAGCCGGTTTTGATGGCCTCGATATCACGGAGGCAGAGAACGGCCAAATTGCTTTCGAGAAGGTGGAATCGGCGAAACCCGATCTCATTTTGTCGGACTGGAACATGCCCGTGATGAACGGCCTCGAGTTTCTCAAGAAGGTACGCGAATCGGGCGTGACAACGAAATTCGGTTTCATCACCACCGAATCGACTGCCGAGATGCGCGAGATTGCCCGCGAGGCGGGTGCACAGTTTCTCATCAGTAAGCCTTTCAACGTGGAGTCGTTCGAGAAAGCGCTCCGCCCTGTATTTGGATAACGGACCATGCCGAATTACAACCTGCCCGCCTCCCCGCGCCTCAACGAAACGCTCGACATGATCGTGGGCAACGGCGTCAGCGCCAAGGAAGAAGGGTCGCTGGACCTCGCCGGCGCCAGCCACTTCGCGGTGTTCGTGAACCGCCAGGATGAAACAGTCGCCTACGCGCTGTGTGACTTGCCGGTGGCCGCTGCGCTGGGTGCCGCGCTGTCGATGGTGCCACCGGGCGCAGCCGAGGACATGGTCGCGGAGAAGGAGCTGACCGAGGCTGCTACCGCCAACCTCTACGAGGTAATGAACATTTTCTCGGCGTTGTACATGGACGACGACACGGACCACCTGCGCCTGACGGAGGTCAAGCCGGCGAACGATCCGTCCTACGCAGAGTTGAGTGACAGCAAGAGCACCACCTACACCATCGACGTGGGCCGTTACGGCTCGGGCCTGGTGCACTTCATCTCCGCAACCTGAATCGCACGGCAGCCTGTCTCAGTCGGCAGACCGGCAAGGTGCGGGCGCCGCAACGCTCTCACCCGCAGCCAGGCACACGGCGTGGCTGCCCTCTCCCCGCCTCACATCAAGCCCCGCAACACCGCGTGTGCGCTCTGCTTGGCGGCATCGAGTTCGGTGATCACATCGTCCGACTGGATGCGGCTCAACGTGCTGCCAGCGAGGATGTCCAGGATCAACGGGATCACGTCCTCGGCAACCGACTCACCCCCGCAGGCTTCAACCAGCCGCGTCGCAGCGTTGACACACTCGGCGACACCGCCACGGCCCGTGGCACCGTCGCGGTCACCCGCGTGGGTCATCGCCTCCACGACCGGCTCCGGCAGCTCCCACAGCCGGCCAATCGCGGCGCTGAGATCGTACAGCCCGAAACCGAAGGCGGTGTCGACGGTGTCCGACAACGGCACGTCCACTTCCAGACTCCAGTTCAGCACCGCCCGCATGTCCGCGGGGCGAGCGTGCACGAGCACCATGGTGCCGATGCCCGAAAACAGCGCGGCCGTGTAAGCCGGCGACGGCTCGCAGATGCCGTGGTCTGAGAGATTCGCGGCGGTGTGCGCGGCGTGCAATGACTGGAAAAGGAAGTCCGCCATGCGCACCGTGTCGGAGGGCATTTTCTCGACTGCGTTCACACAGATCAGCGCTGCCGCCATGTCGTGGATCACGCGGCGGCCCAGACGCACCACCGCCTGGTCGATGGCGGTCAGCGTGCTGCCGCGGTAGTAGAGGGGGCAGTTGGCGAGCCTGAGCACCTGCGCTGCAAACACCGGGTCGGCGCCGAGCAAGGCGATGAGCTCGTCCAGCTCGCAATCGTCTGCAGCCGACCGGTTGAACACTGCGTTGAGGACAGCGGGTACCCGCAGGGTGCGGTCGGCGAGCGCAACCACCTCATCAAACGCGAGGCGTTCTGTCACGACGGGGCCGGTTGGGATGGAGAGCGACTGCAAAGCGGCACGACAAGGGTGTTGGGCCTGTCAGGGAAGCATCAACTTTCTTGCCGAGTGGGGTTGCCACCCGCACCGATTCTGTGTCACGAGCCGTCAGCACCACAGCGGATTCCCCCGCGACTGCAAGGCCGGGTCCAGCCCGGACACGGGGCGCGTTTCAGCGTCCGCAGCAGCCGTGTCAGTGCCGGAAATCCGTTGACGCGTCCGCCGAGACCGTCACCGCAGCACGTCGCTGTGTTCACCGGTTCAGGAATCGATCACAGCCCGCTCGCACGCTCAATCGCACCGCGTTTCGGTCGCTAGATTTCGGGTAAGAGCAGGCCCACACATGGCGGTTGGCAGGACGCCAAGTGCCGTGGGGCTGCAATCGCTAAACAGGGTTGACGTCAGCGCCCTCTCGTTCAACAGGAAGGAATTTTCGTGGACGATCTGGATCTTGAAAACCTCAAGAGCATTTTTCTTGACGAGTGCCGTGAGAACCTCGAACTCTTGGAGAACGGGCTGCTCCGGATGGGCAACGGCGAAGACGACCCGGACCTGGTCAACGAGGTGTTCCGCGCAGCCCACTCGATCAAGGGCGGTGGCGCCACGCTCGGGTTCACGGCGCTCGCCGAGCTCACACACCACATGGAGACCCTGCTCGACTTCATGCGCGACGGCAAGCTCGCCGTCAACGACGAAGACGTCGATATCCTGCTCAACGCGCAAGACTGCCTGAACGACCTGCTGCAGGGCGACGGCGAGGGCAGCACGTCGGAGAACTTCGAGCGGCTCAAGGCCCAACTCGAACACCGAGTCGAACAAATCAACGGCGGTGGCGGCGGCGCCGAGGCCAAGCCCGACGCCGACGCAGAAAGCAGCGCGGAGCCCGCGATGCGCAGCTGGTTCGTCGAATTTGCGCCGAAAGCCGAGATCATGCAGCGCGGCAACGAGCCGCTGTTCCTGCTCAAGGAACTGCTGCGCCTCGGTGAGGCCAAGGTCACCCTGCTGACCGACGAGATCCCGAGCTGGCCGCTCGAGGAACCGACCCTGTGCTACCTCAAGTGGGAGGTCGAGCTCGAGTCGACCGCGACTGCCGACGACATCGAACAGATCTTTGAGTGGGCGTCCCTCGATTGCACGGTCACCGTGGAGGACCGCACACAGGCCGAGGCCGAACCGCCGCAAGCGGAGGCCTCACCCGAACCGACGCCTGAGCCCACCGCCGCGGCGGCCAAGCCCGAGGCCGCTGCCAAGCCCGAACCCGCGAAGAAGAAGGAGCAGGACAAGCCGGCACAAAAAGCCAACGCCGAATCGCAGACGATTCGCATCGCAACCGAGAAAATCGATCAGATCATGAACATGGTCGGCGAGCTCGTGATCACGCAGTCCATGCTCCGCCGCATCACCAGCGAACCCAGCGTCGACGACTACGAGCAGCTCGCCGAGCAGTTTGCGCAGCAGGAGCGCAACATCCGCGAGCTGCAGGAGAGCGTGATGCGCGTGCGCATGCTGCCGGTGTCGTACGGCTTCAACCGCTTGCCGCGCCTGATCCGCGACCTGTCCAAGAAACTGAACAAGGCGGTCGACCTGCAGATCAACGGTGCCAACACCGAGCTCGACAAGACCGTGCTTGAAGGCATCATGGACCCGTTGGTGCACCTTGTTCGCAACTCACTCGACCACGGTCTGGAGTCGCCCGAGGACCGCAAGGACGCAGGCAAGGACCCGACCGGCACACTGACCCTCGAAGCCCGTCACCAGGGTGGCAACGTGGTGATCTCCATCGGCGACGACGGCCGCGGCATCAACCGCGACGTGGTGTACCGCAAGGCACTCGAGCGCGGCATCGTCGCCGAAACCGACGAGCTCACGGACGAGCAGATCGACATGCTGATCTTCGCGCCCGGCTTCTCGACCGCGGCTGCCGTGAGCGACGTCTCCGGTCGCGGTGTCGGCATGGACGTGGTGAAACGCAACATCGCCGACCTCGGCGGGCACGTCACCATCGCCTCCAACCCTGGCGAGGGCACGGTGGTCACCATCCACCTGCCGCTGACGCTCGCGATCCTCGACGGCCAACTTGTCCGCGTGTCCGACCAGATCTACGTGTTGCCGATCCTCAGCATCGTCGAGACGCTCGAACTCAGCGACGACGAGGTCAAGCGGTTGCCCGGTGGCGAAGAGGTTGTGAAGTTCCGGGGCGACTACCTGCCCTTGATCAACCTGCAGAAAAAATTCAACCTGCCGCCCACCACCACGCACAAGAACAAGCTCGTGGTGATCGTCGAGTCGCTCGGTGAGATGTTGGGGTTGGTGATCGACCACGTGGTCGGACAGCAACAGGTGGTGATCAAGGCACTCGAGGAGAACTTCCATTCGGTCCCCGGTTTTGCCGGTGCCACGATCATGAACGACGGCTCCGTCGCGTTGATCCTCGATCCCCCTGCCCTTTCGCAAAACGCCATTCGGTCTGAAGCCGCCTGACGCTGACTCAACAGGACAAAATCATGTCACTCGAACCCATGGATCCGGTCGAAAAGTCACCGGAAAGCATCACGGACCAGTACCTGACTTTCCTGCTCGATGGCGTCGAATACGGCATCGACATCCTGAAGGTCAAGGAGATCAAGAGCTGGAGCGCGGTGACGCCCATCCCGAGCACGACGACCACAGTGCTGGGCGTGATCAACTTGCGCGGCTCGATCGTGCCGGTCATCGACGCGCGCATGCGCTTTTACGTCGACGGCCGTGACCAGGATGACACCACTGCCGTGATCATCGTCAACAGCCACAACCACGGCGTGGACCGCTTCGTCGGTCTGCTGGTCGACGAAGTGGCCGATGTGCACAACCTGCGCGCGGTCGACATCCAGAACGGCGATGACGTGGTCGGCAGTGTGTCCGCAGACCTCATCAGCGGTCTGGGCAAGGCCGAAGACAAGATGGTCATCATCATCGAACTGGAGAAGGTGGTCGCCACCTGCCTCTGGGAGGACGACACGCAAAACGGAGTTGCAGCATGAGTGCTCACAAATTCCCCGCCGAAGTGCGCGCCAAGGAAATGGACGATTTCCTGCCCGAGCTCGACGCCTATTACCAGAGCGCCGATGCCATGGAGTTCGACGGATCCGAGATCAAGAAGGTCGACACTGCGGGCATGCAGGCACTCGTGGTGCTCGCACACCACCTGCGTCAGGAGGACCGTGAGTTCAGTTGGTCGGCGACCAGCCCGGTGTTGCTCGAATCCGCGCAGTGCATGGGCGCGAGCGACGTGCTCGGCTTGCCGGCGGCCTGACACCTCGTGCCGCGACACGGTGTGTTTACCGTGTCTCGCACCAACCCGTGAGACACGGCCGTTGGCACCCACGGCGCCGCCGGCGATTGCCACCGCTCAACCGATGTAAGGATACGTGAACGCATCAGCACGCCTCATTGCGCCCAACCTGCCAGCCGAACTGACAAACGCCGAGTTTGCGCAGTTCAAACGGCTGGCACACGACTGGGCCGGCATCAACCTCGAAGAGCAACAGCGCGCCATGCTCTACTCGCGCTTCTGTCGGCGCGTGCGCGAACTGAACATGCCCTGCTTCGAGGCCTACGCTGACTACGCGCGTGCCAACGAGCGCTACGAGCGCGTCTTCTTCGTCAATAAGGTTACGACCAACCTGACCTACTTCTTCCGTGAGCCACACCACTTCGACCACCTGGTGACGCACGCCATTCCGGCGTTATACAACCCCGACAAGCCGCAGAAGAAGATCCGCATCTGGTCGTCAGCGTGTTCCTCTGGTCAGGAACCCTACTCCATCGCCACCGCCCTGGCGGAAAAGAAACTCGACCAGATCGCCAATCTGCGCGTGTTGAGCACCGACATCAACTCCGACATGGTCGAGCTGACCCGAGCCGGCGCCTTCAGCATGACCGATTCCCGCGGCCTCACTGACGTGCTGCGGTACAAGTGGTTCACGGAATCCGCGGACGGCTTTGTCGCCGCCCCCGAGCTGCGCAAACTGCTGTTGTGCAGCACACTCAACCTCTTCGGCCACTGGCCCTTCGCCGGGCCCGTGGATGTCATCTTCTGTCGCAACGCGCTGATCTACTTCAGCCGTGAGTTGCAGGGCCAGCTCATACGACGGTTCGCCAGCGTGCAGCAGCCTGGCGGTTTTCTCTACCTCGGCCACTCCGAGGTGGTGCCCTGCACCCGAGAGTACTACGAGCGGGTCGACAACACCGTGTTCAGACGCGTGCCATGAACGCCGCATTCGAGTTGCCGGCCGAGAACAGCCCACGCGAATTTGGCCAGGCCCACCTCTACCGCCACCCGTCGACGCAGGAGAAGATCGCCAAGGTGTTCCCGGGGCAACTCTTCGGCACAGCCGAACCGATCCAGATCGTGACGCTGCTCGGCTCCTGTGTCGCGGCGTGCATCCGTGACCCGGTCGCCGGCATCGGCGGCATGAACCACTTCATGCTGCCCGCGGGGTGCGCATCGGGCTTCAACCCGCGAGGTGACCACCGCTACGGCCAGGTTGCGATGGACACGCTGATTCACTACCTCGAGCAGTGCGGCGCCGAGCGAGACCGCATGGAGGTCAAGTTGTTCGGTGGCGGCAACATGCAGGACCAGGGCATCGGTGACGGGGTTGGCGAGCGCAACATCGCCTTCGCCGAGGGCTACTGCCAGGCCGCAGGGCTCCACGTGCTCGCGTCGGACCTCGGTCTGCAGTGCCCGCGCAAAGTGGTTTACCAGCCCGTTTCCGGCATTGCACGGGTCAAACGGGTGGCACCGATGTACCGTGAGATGGCGACAAAGCACGGCTCACTTGATGACTGAGCGAGCGAGACGCGAACGCAGTGACGTGATCGCGCGACCGTCGCTGGCCGCGCAGTTGGCCGAGCAGCCGATACCGGACACCTTGCGCGCGCAACTGCAAGCGCTGCGATCGTGCTCTGACACGGTGTCGACACTGGTGGCCATCGGCGCCTCCACAGGCGGGCCGGAGGCCCTCTTGTCGCTGCTGTCGCAGGTGCGCGTCGAACACCATGCGGTGTTGATCTCCCAACACATGCCCGCGCGCTTTCTCGCGCGCCTCGTCAAGCGGCTGAACACGCGGCTCGATATGGAGGTCCGCATTGCCGATCGCGATCAGCCGATCGAACCCGGACACTGTTACCTCGCCCCCGGTGACCGGCACCTGCGCGCGGGTCTGGTCGCCGGGCGCCTGGTCGCCACGACGCACGACAGTGAACCGGTCAACGGGCACCGCCCCTCGGTCAACGTCATGTTCCAGTCGGTCGCACAACTCGGCCGGGTGCGCACCGTCTCGGTGCTGATGACCGGCATGGGCCGAGACGGCGCAGCCGGTCTGCTCGCGGCGCGCAACGCCGGCGGCCTCTGCCTCGCGCAGGACCGGCACAGCAGTGTGGTCTGGGGCATGCCCGGCGCAGCGGTCGAACTCGGCGCCCCGCACGCGGTGCTGCCGTTGGACACCCTCGGCCGCGCACTGGCCGCCTTGCTCACACCCGCCGCTCGCCGCTGAACCGCCTTCACACGTTCGCCCTGCTGGCTGCAGGTGATCGACGTGTCCGGCTCCGCGGCACACCAGCCAAACGGCGTTTGCCCGGTGGGAACCAGACGACGTTCTCGCCGCGGTGATAATATTCGAGGTTTTCGGATTTCCACCATGTCGCAGACCATCCTCCAGTCACTGCCCGTCGGCGAGCGCGTCGGCGTGGCGTTTTCGGGCGGCCTGGACACCAGCGCTGCAGTCCACTGGATGCGCGGTCACGGTGCCCAGCCCTGCTGCTACACGGCCCACCTCGGCCAACCCGACGAGGACGACTACGACGCGATCCCGGCCAAGGCGTCCGCGTACGGCGCCGAAATCGCCCGGCTCGTCGACTGCCGCCCGCAACTTGTCAACGAGGGCATCGCGGCAATCCAGTGCGGCGCGTTCCACGTGACCACTGGCGGCTTGACCTACTTCAACACCACGCCCATCGGCCGCGCCGTCACCGGCACGATGCTGGTGCAGGCCATGCGCGACGACGGCGTCAACATCTGGGGCGATGGCAGCACCTACAAGGGCAATGACATCGAGCGTTTCTACCGCTACGGCCTGCTGGTGAACCCGGCCCTGCGTGTGTACAAGCCCTGGCTCGACGACGCGTTCATCGCGCAGTTGGGCGGTCGCGCGGAAATGTCCGCGTACATGAGCGAACACGGTTTCCCCTACCGGATGTCGCAGGAGAAGGCGTACTCCACGGATTCCAATCTGCTCGGCGCAACGCACGAAGCCAAAGACCTCGAGTTCCTCGAGAACGGCATCAGCACCGTCGACCCGATCATGGGCGTACCGTTCTGGCGCGCAGACTGCGAGATCGCGCCCGAAACCGTGTCGGTCGAGTTCGACGCCGGCGTGCCCACCGCCCTGAACGGCCAGGCGTTCACCGACGTGGTTGCCCTGATGGAGGAAGCCAATCGCATCGGCGGTCGGCACGGGCTCGGCATGTCCGATCAGATCGAGAACCGCATCATCGAGGCCAAGAGCCGCGGCATTTACGAGGCGCCGGGCATGGCGCTGCTGCACATCGCCTACGAGCGCCTGCTGAGCGGGATCCACAACGAAGACACCATCGAGCAGTACCGGATCAACGGCTTGCGGCTCGGCCGCCTGTTGTACCAGGGCCGGTGGTTCGATTCGCAGGCGATGATGTTGCGCGAGGCGGGCACACGCTGGGTGGCGTCGGCCATCACCGGCAAAGTCACCCTCGAACTGCGCCGCGGCAACGACTTCAGCTTGCTGAACACCGAGAGCCCTAACCTCAGCTACGCCGCCGAGCGACTGACCATGGAACGCAATGAGGACGGGGCCTTCACGCCGCGCGACCGAATCGGCCAGCTGACGATGCGCAACCTCGACATCGGCGACAGCCGTGACAAGCTTGCCATCTACCGCGCTGCGGGCACCCTCACGCAGGGCGACCGTGCAACACCCTGGCTAACCCAGGACTGATCGCGACCCACCGCTGAACAGCCGTTGCCAGAACCCGGGGGGCGGCAGCTCGCACTGGGCCAGTTGCCGCGCGTACTGCGCGCGGCGATTGGCCACCTTCTGCGCCACGCGCTTCAGCCAGGCCTTGTCGTTGTAGGTCTTGCGTGCGTAGCCACCCCAGCCTTCGTGGTAGTTGAAGTAGTGGCCGACAGTGTCGGAAAACGGCACCCCGTTGCGACGGCGTGACTGATCGAGGTACCAGGAGACGAAATCGACCGCGTCGTCGAAATGGTCGCGCCGCGCGCCCCGAACGCCAGTGTCGTCGACGTAGGCGAGCCAGGTACCATCAAGCGCCTGCGAATAGCCAAACGCAGAGCTGATCCGACGCCCCGGCAGCAACCCGAAAAACACGCGTTTGCGCGGCGCCCGCACGTCGTGCCGGAAATTGCTCTCCTGCTGGATCACGGCCATCTGCAACGCGACCGGGGCACCGTGCGCGCGTTGCGCTGCCACCGCCGCCGCGTGCCAATCGGGTTTCTCGTGAAAAATCCGACACAGGTCGTCAACCCGGCTGGGCGGGCTGGTCGCACAACCGGTCAACAACAGCATGGCGCCCAGCACGCACCCCGCGGCACCTCGGTTCTGTGATCGGTCCATGCGCTGCAGACTCGGTTCCCGGACCCTGAGCGTAGCAGCGCCGGGACAGATCAGCCGCGGCCCACGAAGGGCATGTTGGTCGCCATCAGGGTCATGAACAGCACGTTGGACTCCAGCGGCAAGCCGGCCATCTGGACCACGGCATCCGCCACGTGCTGCACGTCCATGCGGGGCTCGGCGGCCACTTCACCGTGCGCCTGCAGCACGCCGGTCAGCATCGGTTCGGTCATCTCACTGGCGGCGTTGCCGATGTCGAGCTGGCCGCAGGCAATCCGGTGCGGACGGCCATCCAGGGCCAGACTCTTGGTCAAGCCGGTCACCGCGTGTTTGGTCGCCGTGTACGGCGCCGAAAAGGGCCGCGGCGCTGTGGCCGAAATCGACCCGTTGTTGATGATCCGACCACCGCCGGGTGATTGCCGTTTCATCAACGCGAAGGCCGCGCGCGCGCACAGGAACACGCCGGTCAGGTTGACGTCCACAACCCGGCGCCAGTCCGCCACCGACAGTTCGTCGATCGAAACAGGCGGCGCACCGACGCCGGCGTTGTTGAACAACACATCCAGGCGGCCACACCGGGATTCAATCTGTTCGAACAATGCGTCGACGGCCGCTTCGTCGCCAACGTCCGTCGGCACAGCGCACAAGCGCGCCGGGTCGATGCCGGCGGCCACGCCGTCGGCGACCGTGCGCTCAAGCGGCTCGGGACGGCGCCCCACCCCGAACACGGTGTACCCGGCACCCGCCAGGGCCAGTGCCGTCGCCGCACCGATGCCGGTGCCGGCGCCGGTAACCAGCGCGATTTTGGAGGCTGTGGAGGCCATAAGTGCATTCCCGCTTCGGTGCGTCCAGAGACAGAGCGCTCATGATAACGGTTGACCGAGCCAGCGTTCGGCCCGATCGGCGTTCACCTCGAGCCAGCGCGTGGCAACCTCGGCCGGAACCGCTCCCGGGGCCGCCATCCAGGCGACCACCTGGCGGTAGTCGGTCGTGTCAAAGCGGACCGCCTGGAGCACGGGCCAGATGTCGGGAAAGGCGTCGAGCACGCCGGACCAGGCCGCCTTGCTCACGGCGTAAAAGGGCGGGTCACCGCAGTCCCCGGTGACGTTCGGGTTTGGGCCCCAATCCGGGTCGCGAAAACACGCCATCTCGGGCGGTGGGAAGGCCACGAAACGCCCGTTGATCGGACCGCCCTCGGTGTTGGGCGACCAGTTGTACACCGCGCGGACCGCGTCGGGTTCGGTTGCGGCGTCAGTTTCCGACTCGACAGCCGGGGTATCAAAGGCCGCCCAGGTCGCCTTGAGGCTGGCCATGTCGGCGGCAGCGGTCTGCACCACCGGCATTCCCAGCACCGAAATAAGCGTGCGGTAGTCGCGACCAAAGGCCTCCGGCGGGGCAACGAACTCGCCCAAACCCGCTGCACCCGAGGCCGTGTCGCCCCGCATGCAGGCTGACAACCCGGCCCAGTCCCCGGCGTCCGGGCAACGCGCCAGGGTCGCGTCGGACACCCACCACCCGTCGCGGAAACGCAGTTGGTGCGCACCGGCGTCAATCACGCCCCGGTCCATCGCTCGCTCGAGGTCCGACGCCATGCGGTTGTGCCAGACCTCAACCTGAAAATGCGCGTCGCCGTCCGCCAGCAGATCGAACTGCAGCACCGCATCGGATTCGATGAATTCGACCGGCTGTCCACGGCGCTCCAGCAACTGACCCACCACGTGGGTGAACACCGCCTGACTCGACCAGTTGTTCAGCACCAACACGAAGTCGCCGCCGGCGCCCGGCCCAGCCACCACGGCGGGGTCGTTGCTCCAGCCGGAGCGCTCGGGCAGCGTGTGGTGCACCGCAGCGGCGATCGCACCGCCGACCCACAGCGCGCATAGCAACCAGGGGCCCGCTGCGCGCAGTCGTTCCTTGAGCACGTGACATCCTTGTCGACACCTGTTGCCCACCATGCGGACTCTGTGCCGAAACCGGGCGCCCGGTGCCAGCGTTCAACAAGGGTGTTCGAGCGTGCGCGGTGGCGCGCTCAGGGCCTAGAGGGCTTTCCAGTAGGCGTTGCGAAAGTCCGCGTCTTCGCTCGGTGGTGCCTCGCAGCGCTCGAAGCCCACCGCCTCGAAGAAGGCGAAGGCGTCGGGTTGGGCCGTCACGACCACACCGTCAACCCCGGCCTTCCTGGCCGCCTTCACCGCGTGAGCGACGAGTTTCTTGCCGATGCCTTCGCGGTGATTGATCGGATCCACGTACACGCCGTGGATGCGGGTGGCTGGCCGGCCGCCGGGCACCTCGGCTTCGACCGCGGGGCAGATCGCGAGCACCCCCAGTACATCGGCGCTGTCCTTGCCGGTGGCGAGGAACAGCGTCATCGCATCGAAATGCTCGGCCGCGTACCGGTAGTTGGGCAAGGTGAGCCGTTTGACGCGCTCGGGCAGTTGCCAGCTCATCACGGCGGTCTCGATGATACCGTTGATGAACATGAGGTCGTCTGGCGACGCTTTGCGCAAGGTCACTTTGGCCCGGGTTTTGGTGGCGGTGCTCACGGGGGTCTCGCTGTTGCGGTGGGGTTGCCGGTGCGCGATGGTACGCGCCTCGTGCACATAAACTACCGAAATCACACGGTTTTGGCCAGTGCGAGCGGCCGTCCCGCCGGCCGCCCGTCGACGTCGTGTGCGGGCCGCGCAGGCCACCCGCCATGCAACCACATTCACCGGGTCGCACACGCTGTGCACGAAATTTCACACAGCGCACGCGCGACACGACGAATTGGGGGCAGAAGGTGCCGCTCACACGTGCCTCGACCACGTCCGTGTCGTTATAATTGGGGGTTTCCGCTGGTCGGGTATCGGGCCCGACTCCGCGCATCATCCGTCACAGCTCCGCGTCAGAGCGGCCTGAGGTAAACCAACATGAAAATACTCGTCACGTGCAAACGCGTGCTCGATCCCTACGTCAAGGCGCGCGTGAAAGCCGACGGCACCGGCGTCAATCTCGACAACGTGAAGATGGCGATGAACCCGTTTGACGAGATTGCGGTGGAAGAAGCCATCCGCCTGCGCGAGGCCGGCAAGGCCGAGGAGATCGTCGCGGTCTCGATCGGGGCGGCAAAGTGCGAGGAAACCCTCCGCACCGCGTTGGCCATGGGCGCCGACCGTGCCGTTCACGTGGTGACCGACGACGACATCGAGCCACTGGGCGTGGCGAAGGTGCTCAAGCACCTCGTGGACGAGGAGCAGCCCGGCCTCGTGATCATGGGCAAGCAGGCGATCGACGGTGACAGCAACCAGGCTGGTCAAATGCTTTCCGCGGTCCTCGGCTGGGCTCAGGGCACCAACGTGTCTAAGGTCGAGATCGACGGCGAGCAGGCGAACATCACCCGGGAGATCGACGGCGGCCTCGAGCGCCTCACGCTCAAGATGCCCTGCGTGCTGACGTCGGACCTGCGCCTGAACGAGCCGCGCTACGCGTCGCTGCCGAACATCATGAAGGCGAAGAAGAAGCCGCTCGACAAGAAGCCGCTGGCCGACCTCGGTGTCGACACCGCGCCCCGCCAGACCCTGGTATCGGTGAGCGAGCCGCCGCCGCGCGCCGCCGGCGTCAAGGTCGCCTCGGTCGCCGAACTGGTCGACAAACTGAAAAACGAAGCCCAGGTCATTTGAGGGACTCCCGATGAGCACGCTTATCATTGCAGAACACGACAACGCCGAACTCAAAGGCGCCACCCTCAACACCCTGACCGCGGCGCAGAAGATCGGCGGTGAGATCGACATCCTGGTCGCCGGCACCGGTTGCAGCGCCGTGGCCGACGCGGCTGCCGCCCTGCCCGGGGTGCGCAGCGTGAAACTCGCCGACAGCGCAGAGTACGCGAACCAGATCGCCGAGAATGTCTCGCCGCTGGTGACCTCGCTCGCCGGCGACTACAGTCACATCGTTGCGCCGGCCACCACCAACGGCAAGAACCTCATGCCGCGGGTCGCCGCACAGCTCGACGTGATGGCGATCTCGGACATCTCCGATGTGGTCGATGCCGACACCTTCGAGCGCCCGATCTACGCCGGCAACGTGCTGAGCGTGATCAAGAGCAACGACGCCACCAAGGTGATCACCGTCCGCACCACCAAGTTCGCCGCTTGCGACGAATCCGGTGGCTCGGCGCCGGTCGACGCGGTTGCCGCCACCGGCGACGCAGGCCTCGCGAGTTTCGAGGGCCAGGACCTCACCCAGTCCGACCGCCCGGAGCTGACCTCGGCGAAAGTGATCGTGTCCGGCGGACGCGGCATGCAGAACGGCGACAACTTCGCGATGCTGGACGAACTCGCGGGCAAGCTCAACGCCGCCGTCGGCGCCTCGCGAGCGGCCGTGGACGCCGGCTTTGTCCCCAACGATTACCAGGTCGGTCAGACCGGCAAGGTGGTTGCGCCGGACCTGTATATTGCAATCGG
This sequence comes from Pseudomonadota bacterium, assembly GCA_039196715.1. NCBI lineage: Bacteria > Pseudomonadati > Pseudomonadota > Pseudomonadota bacterium. The sequence continues at coordinate 39,606 of JBCCUP010000007.1, read as the reverse complement.
TATCTCAGGTGCCATACAGCACCTCGCGGGCATGAAGGACTCCAAGACGATCGTTGCGATCAACAACGACGAGGAAGCGCCGATCTTCCAGGTCTCGGACTACGGCCTGGTCATGGACCTGTTCGACGCTGTCCCGCAGCTGTCCGCCGAGCTCGACAAGGGCTGACCGCAGCCGTCGCTGCGGCAGCCGTTGCTGCGGCAGCCGATGCTGCGGCGACACGCAAAACGCCGGCATTCGCCGGCGTTTTTTTTGCGCAGGTAGAAAAAACGCGTCGAACTGTGCACTGGGTCACAGGCGGCTGGCGGCGATCGCCATACCCTCCGGCCATGGACAACACGCCGGTACAACTCGACGCGCTGCGCGAACTCAACCACGGTCGCTGCCTCGTGGCGATCGGCTTTGTCGCCGTCCACGTCGCCGCTTATGGCCTGTTCACTGGCGCCTACCCGGAACTCTGCGCCCTGCTGGGCATTGCCGGGCTCGGCTGTTACCGACACGGTGCCCGGCAGAAGTCAGCCGCGCGACGGGTCTTGCTCGCGAGCGTGAACGACAATCGGCTGATCGCCTGACACACCCGCGCCAAACAACCCCCCCACCACCCGCGCCCGGCACACTGACCTCACTCACGCGACCGCCGCAACAGGTTCGCCAGCGTGCGAAGCCCGACAGTGACCTCGCTCTCTGACGCGTTCGAGAAATTCAACCGCAGGGTGGGCGATGCCGCCGTGCCGTCCTCCGCCGTGTAGAAGTGCACGCCCGGCATGAAGGCGACGCCCTCAGCCAACGCCTCGGACAGCACGTCGCCGAGGTCCAGGCCCTCGGCGTGCAAGCGCAGCCAGAAAAACAGCCCACCCGACGGCACACCCCAGGACGCGAGGTCACTGAAGTGCTCTGACAGCACCGCGTGGAAGTGGTCACGGCGTTGGCGGTAGCGCGCGCGCAACGCCGCGAGTCGCGCGTCGGCGTCCGGTGCCTGCAGCAAGGACAGCACCCAGTGCTGAGCAACCCGGTTGGTGTGCAAGTCCGCCGCCTGTTTGAGTTGAACAAGTGGCGCGGCAAGATCGGGAGACGCAACGAGGTACCCCAGGCGCAAACCCGGCGCAAGCGACTTGGAGAAAGTGCCCTGGTAGACCCAGCTGCCGTTGAAACCCGCCGCAATCGGGCACTGGTCGACCGGGTCGAAGCAGAGATCGTGGTAAGGATCGTCCTCGAACAACACGGCGCCGTGCCGCTCAGCCGCCGCGCGCACCCGCGCGCGCTCGGCCGTGCTGTAGCAATGCCCGGTCGGGTTCTGGAAGGTCGGGTTGATGTAGAGAAGGTCGCATTCTGGCGGCTCACCGCCGACCGGAAAGGGTCGGTAGTCCGCACCAAACAGCGAAAACACCTGCAAGGCGGCAAGGTAGGTGGGAGACTCCACGCCGACCCGGCTGCCCACCTCGACGGTGGCCTTGGCGACGAGATCAATGCCCTGCTGCGACCCCGACAGAATCAGCACCTGCTCGGGCGCACACGCAAGCCCCCGCGCTGTCACCAGTGTGGCCACCTGCTCGCGCAATGGCCAATCCCCTTCCGAGGGCCCATACTGCAGCGCGGTCAACGGCACTGACAGCGATCCAACGTCCGGAAAACTGTCGGGTGCCGGGAGCCCACCGGCGAACGACACCATGTCGGACCGGGCCGTCCGGGCGAGCAGGTCGCGCACCGGAGACGACACCAACCTGTTCAAGCGAGCGGCGAGTGGCATGGCATTATATTTATGTCAATTGCATTGACGTAAACAGTGGCCTAGCCGCCTGGAAATGTCAATATGATTGACCCGAATTCAACACACACCGAGTCGATCGAAGCGCTCTACTTTGCCTACCGTGCATTCACGGCCGAACCCGATCGCGTGCTCGCGGCACGCGGGCTCGGGCGTGCACACCACCGGATCGTCCATTTTGTCGGCAGGCAACCCGGCATCACCGTCGGCGGTTTGCTCGACACCCTGAGCATCTCGAAGCAGGCCCTGGCTGGCCCGCTGCGGCGGCTTGTGCAGGACGGGCTGGTGCACTCCGAACCTGACGCCGACGACAAGCGGATTCGAAAGCTCAGCCTGACCCCGACCGGTGCTGCCTTGGCGGCAGATCTGAGCGCGGTACAGAGTGCTATGCTTCAGCGCGCTTTCGCGCTGGTCGGCCACGACGCCGCCGCCGCGTGGCTGGACACCACACTGGCGCTGGCTGCGCAAGACACCGGCGCGGCGACACCCTGACCCCAACGGAAGACCCCGATGCAGCGAATCGTTCTCGCCTCTCGACCCGAAGGCCGTCCAACCCCGACCGACTTCCGGCTCGAGGACGCTCCGGCGCCCACGCTCGAGGACGGGCACGTTCTCTGTGAAGTGATGTGGCTGTCGCTCGACCCGTACATGCGGGGCCGTATGGACGACGCAAAGTCCTACGCCGATCCGGTACCCCTGGGCGGTGTAATGGAGGGTGGCACCGTGGCACGGGTGATCGAGTCGCGCTCGTCCCGCTTCGAGGCCGGCGACATCGTCGAAGGCAGGCTCGGTTGGCAGACCCACGGCACAGCCAGCGAGCAAGCCATTCGCAAGCTCGACCCCGCGCTCGCGCCACCCCAAACGGCGCTGGGTGTCCTCGGCATGCCGGGCTTCACCGCGTGGATCGGGCTACTCGAACACGGCCAGCCTGAGCCAGGCCAGACGCTGGTGGTGTCGGCGGCCACGGGGGCCGTCGGGGCGCTGGTCGGACAACTCGGCAAGCGTGCCGGGCTGCGCGTGGTAGGCATCGCCGGCGGCACCGACAAGTGCGCCTACGCTGTCGACACGCTCGGTTTCGACGCCTGCGTCGACCACCGTGCACTCACTGACACCCGCTCACTCAGCGAGGCGCTCAAGGGCGCCTGCCCGGACGGCGTTGACATCTACTATGAGAACGTCGGCGGCAAAAGCTTGCGCGCGGTCCTGCCGCGTCTGAACGTCGGTGCCCGCATTCCGGTCTGCGGCATGATCAGCTGGTACAACGGCCGTGTCGGCGAGACTGGCGACCCCATGTTGGACAGTTTCTCCGTGCCACAGCTTTGGCGCACGGTTCTGGTCAACCGACTGAGCGTGCGCGGGTTCATCATCACCGATCACTACGCCCGCTTCGGTGACTTCCTGCGCGACGTCGGGCCGGCCGTCGGCAGCGGCGACATCGTCTACCGCGAGAGCGTCTCAGAGGGCCTGGCGTCGGCGCCCGAGGCCTTCATCGGTTTGCTCGGCGGCGCAAATTTCGGCAAGCAACTCGTGCGGATCGCCGAGTGAACCCCGGCCCTGTCGGGGCCCGGTTGCACGGTCACGGTGAACGGCGTTTGAACAACCGACCCAGTGTGAAACTGGTGCGCGGCAGGTAGCGGTAGGGCGTGCGCTCCGGGGCGGTCGGCCGCGCCAACATGCGTTTCAGGCCGTAGAGTGCGAGCCCGATGTGGGCCACGCTGATGAACGCAAAGAGCGCCGACGGCCCGTAGCTGTCGATCAGCACCGAGGCGATCAACGGACTCGCGATCGCACCGATGCCGTACCAGAACATCAGCGACGCGCTGAGCTCGATCAACGATTCGGCCGCCGCGAAGTCGTTGGCGTGGGCGCTGGCGACAGAGAAGATCGGGAAGGTCACCAAGCCGAAAAACGCGGCCGTGCCGAACACCCACACCACGTTGCGCGTGCCGAACACCACCGTCAGCGCACAGGCCACAAGCGCGGCCACCGACAGCCAGATCAACACCCAGCGGCGGTCGTAGAGGTCGGCAAGCCAGCCCACCGGAAACTGCGCCGCCGCGCCACCCAACACGAAGGCGGCGAGAAAGAGACCCGTCTCCCCGGCACCCAGCCCGACCTGCTGTCCGTACACCGGACCGACCATGCGAAACGACGCCGTGGTCACACCGGCCACGACCACACCGGCGACGCCGAGCGGTGACAACCGGAACGCGGCCAGCGGCCGCAGGCGTGGCGCCTCGGGCGTGGCCGGTGCGCGTGCGCGCGAGACCATCAGCGGGAACAATGCCGCGCAGCAAAGGATCGCGAGCAGGTTGTAGGACACGTAGCTCGCCGCCGGCAGCACACCAATCAGCAACTGCGCCAGCATCGACATGGTGAGGTCGACAAAGCGGTAGCTGCCCAGAGCCCGGCCGCGTGTCTCGTTGTCCACCGAGGCGTGCAACCAGGCCTCGATGACGGTGTAGCAACCGGCAATGCACAAGCCGGTCATGACGCGCAGGACCGCCCAGAACGCCGGGTCGATCCACAACGGGTGGGCAATTGCGCCAATCGCCCCGCAGGCCGCGCACGTCGCGAAGGCCCGCGCGTGGCCGACCGCGCCCATCAGGCGTGGCGCCCACCAGCAGCCTGCAAAGAAGCCGATGAAATGCGCCGAACCGAGCAACCCGACCTGCGTGGACGAAAAACCGGACTGCAGACCACTGAGGGCGTCGAGGGGTGAGATGCCACCGGAGCTCAGCTGCAACAGGGCAACCGAGACCATCAGGGCGAAGAAGGACACCGGGAGTTGCATGACAAACGCCGGCGCGCGCCGACAGACTCAAGGTGCCAGAGAGTATAAACAGGATTATCGGCCTTTTATGCCAAGCGTGGCACAAACCTCAAAAAAACCGTGGGGTGTGCCGCAGTCCGGTCACTCGCGCACCCAGACCGACACCCGTTGGCAGGCGTTATTGCCGAAACCGGCCGCGTCCCAGACCGGCTCGAGCGGCTGGCACCGGCCTTCGGCATCGGTGGCCCGGCACACGAGCGTGGTCTGCCCGGGCACGGCCCGCCAGTGCGCGTGCCAGCCTGACCAGGCAAAGCGGCCGACCGGTTTGCCGATTTCCGCATCCTGCCAAACACCGTCGACCGCCACTTCAACCCGTTCAATGGGCACACCCGCTCCGGACCACGCACGTCCTTGAAGCCGGTGCTCGCCGGCCCGTGCCACGCGTTCGCGGCTGTACCAGTCCGGTCGACCCGGCGGCACCATGAGCGAGCGCACCCGTAACATCTGAACCGGTTCGCCGGGGTCGCCGGCGGCGTGTCGGTATCGGTAGGTCTGGCGTTGTTGGTAGCCCTCGAAACCCGAATCGATGCAGCGGATGCGGCTCAACCACTTGACCGAGGCCATGCCGTACCAGCCCGGCACCACCAGGCGCAGCGGAAAACCGTGTTGTGGCAGCAGTGGCTGCCCGTTCATCTGCCAGGCGAGCATCGCCTGGCTGTCGCGAATCTGTGCGGGCGTGAGGCTTCGCGCAAACACGTGCTCCACACCCCCGTCGACACCCCAGTCGACGCCCTCGAAAACCACCTCCTGCACACTGTCGTGCAGGCCGAGCTCGTCGAGCATCGGCGCGAGCAGGGTGCCCCCCCAGCGGCCCGTGCCCACGGCCTCATCGTGCCAGGGTTGGCTTTGCCAGCGAGGTTCGATGTGCGCGCGGCCGTTGCCCGCACACTCGAGGGTAACCACCTCCTCGCAGTACGGTCGCGCCTGCAGTGCGGCGAGGTCGAAGGCCGCCGGACGCGACACCAGGCCCTCGATGTGCAGTCGCCAGTCGTCAGCCGAGGCAACATAGGGCACGTCGAAGTGGGTCAGCAAGTAGTGCGCACCCACCGGCGTCACGTCGTGCGCGAGCAGCTCGAGCAACAAACCGTGGTTGCGGTGTGCGAGGCGGGTCTCCATGCGCGAGAAGTCACCGTGCTGATGCGATCGAGACGGCGGGTTGAAGGGATCGTGCATGGACGGGCACCGCGGTGGAGCTGACGGACCGCATGGTCACACAGCAGGGGTCCGGTCACAACGCGCCGGCACGCACACCGCATCTCGGCTAGAGTGTCCGCGTCGCCACGCGCACGAGCACGAACACGGCCATGCAGCACACCCCGCTCTGGTGGGAGGACGCCGGCACCCCCACCACCCCGCCCGATCAACCGGCCGTGCCCGACGAGGCGGATGTCGTCGTTGTCGGCGCCGGCCTCACGGGACTGAGTGCCGCCCGAACGCTGGCCCGCGCCGGACGGTCGGTGCTGGTGCTCGACCGCGGTGCACCGGGAATCGGCGCGAGTTCGCGCAACGGTGGGCAGGTGGGCGGCGGTCACCGCCTGCACCCGTCAGAACTCGACGCGCAGTACGGGCGTGACCTTGCCACGCGGCTGCTGCACGAAGCCCACATCGACTCCATGGATTTCTTCACCCGGTTGATCGAATCGGAGGACATCAACTGCGACTGGGTCGCCTGCGGTCGATTTCGCGGCAACTGGACGGCCGCAGAGTACGACCGAGGCGCACGCGACCTCGACGCGCTGCGCAAACGCATCCCACTGGCGGCCTACACGGTGCCGCGTGACCAGCAACACACCGAAATCGGCTCGGAGCTGTACAGCGGCGGCACGGTCTTCCCGACCCACGGCGCCATCAACCCGGCGAAGTACACGCGCGCCCTGCTCGAGGCGGCACGCCGCGCCGGCGCGACCATCGTCGGTGACACCGAGGTTCAGGGCATCGCAACCGGCCCCGTCAACCGTGTGCACACCGCCCGAGGTACGGTGACGTGCGGTGCCGTGTTGATCGCAACAAACGGCTACACCGGGCCCGCCACCCCCGACCTGCGCCGCCGAATCGTGCCGGTGCCGAGCTTCATCGTCGCGACGGACGTGCTCGGCGAGAACCGTGTGCGTGCGCTGATGCCGGCGCAGCGGGTGTACGTCGAGTCGCGCGTCCGGCACTGCTATTTTCGACCATCACCCGACGGTCAACGGCTCGTGTTCGGCGGTCGGGCGGCGCTGTTCCCGGTCTCCGAGGCCCTCGCGCAATCGCAGTTGAGCCGCCTGATCGCGGACGTGTTCCCGGAACTGGCGAACACCCCGCTGACCCACAGCTGGCGCGGTTTCACCGGCTTCAGTTTCGCGCAGCTGCCGCACGTCGGGCAGGAGAACGGCCTGCACCTCGCGATGGGCTACTCGGGGAACGGCAACACCATGGCGCCCTACCTCGGGCACAAGGCCGCCTTGCAAATCCTCGGCGACCCCGACGGTGACACGGCGTTTTCACACACGCGCTTCGCCGGCCGGCCCTGGCACCGCGGGTCGCCCTGGTTCATGCCGGCTGCGGACGCGTGGTTTCGCGTGCGCGATGTCTGGGACCGGGCGCGCCGCGGCCGCTGAGGCTCATCAGCCCCGCTGCCACTACGCAGTAGGCAAGGTGTAGGACTGGAACTGCTCACGCAGGGCGAGTTTGTTCAGCTTGCCCGTGGCACCGTGGGGCAAGGCGTCGACGAACACCACGTCGTCCGGAATCTGCCAGCGCGCGACAGCGCCACCGATGTGCGCGAGCAACTCGTCACGGCTGACCTCGACGCCGGGTTTGCGCACCGCGACAACGAGGGGGCGCTCGTCCCATTTCGGGTGGGGCACGGCAATCACCGCAGCCTCGGCGATGCCGGCGTGCCCGACCGCAATGTTCTCGAGATCAATCGAGCTGATCCATTCGCCACCGGATTTGATCACGTCCTTGGTGCGGTCGGTGATCTGCATGTAGCCGTCCGGGTCGATGGTTGCAACGTCGCCCGTGTTGAACCACCCGTCTGCGGTCACCGAATCGTCGTCGTCGCGCATGTAGTAGCCCGACGTGACCCAGTGGCCCCGCACCTGCAGTTGACCGAAGGCCTCACCGTCGTGCGGCAGTGGCGCGCCGGACTCGTCGACGATGCGCAGGTCGATGCCGTAGACAGGTTTGCCCTGCTTGCACCGAATGGCCATTTGCGCTGTTGCGTCGAGTTCGCCGTGCTTGGGCTCGAGATGGCAGAGGCTGCCGAGCGGCCCGGTTTCGGTCATGCCCCAGGCGTGCAGCACAGTCACGCCGTAGTCGTCTTCGAAGGTGCGAATCATCGCTTCCGGACACGCGGAGCCGCCGATGACCACGCGCTGGAGGTGCGGCAGTTTCTCGCCGGACGCCTTGAGCGCAGCCATCAGCATCATCCAGATCGTCGGCACAGCCAACGACACCGTGCAGGCCTCGTCGTTGAGCAGACGGGTGACCGACTCGCCATCCATGTGTGGCCCGGGGTAGACGATCTTGGTGCCGCTCATGAGCGCCGCGAAGGTGGTACCCCAGGCAAACACGTGGAACTGCGGCACCACGATCAGCGCGGTGTCGGTCGCGCCGAAGCCGATGGAGTTTGGCGACACCTCGGCCAGCGCGTGCAGCACCATCGACCGGTGCGAATACAACACCCCCTTGGGGTTGCCCGTCGTGCCCGAGGTGTAACACAGGGCCGAGGCGGTGCGTTCGTCAAGGTCCGGCCAGGCGAAGTCGTCGTCGGCTGCGTCGAGCAGGTCCTCGTAGCAGAGCACGCCATCGAGCACGGTGTCCGGCATCTCCGCACGCGTGCACATCAGCACGATGTGCTCCACCGTGGTGAGTTGATCGCGGATCGACTCGACCAGCGGCAGAAAGCTCGTGTCGAGGAACAGCGCCTTGTCCTCGCCGTGGTTGACGATGTACACCACCTGCTCGGGGAACAGGCGCGGGTTCACCGTGTGCAGAACGGCGCCCATGCCTGCGATCGCGTAGTAGCACTCGAGGTGCCGGTAGCCGTTCCAAGCCAATGTGCCGACCTTGTCGCCGGACCCGATGCCCAGTGCCGCGAGCGCGTTGGCGAGCGTGCGGGATCGACGCGCGGCGTCACGGTAGGTGTAGCGGTGCATGTCGCCTGCGACCGTGCGGGACACGATCTCGACATCGGGGTACCACCGCTCGGCGAAATCCAGGATGGACGACACGATCAGCGGGTGGTCCTGCATCATTCCGATTGTCATCTCTCGTCTCCGGCGCCGTGGGGAAGGTCTCGGGCCGCAATCCTACCAACCCTCGCCCTGAACTGCACCGAAACGCCGGGCGGCCGAACACGGCTGCCAACGGCGCGGATCGACGCGGGCAAACCGGCGGCGAAACCACCGCAGGTGCCCGCAGGCACAGACCGCACCCTGGCGACGCACCCGACCACAGTGTGCATCGCTTGCGATACAATTCACGCGGTGAAACCCGGTGCCAGGCCGGGTACTCCCGTCCCGATGCGACACCCTCTGCCAGGTGCTTTTCATGAGAAAACCGAATTTCAGCAAACTCTCGACAGACGTCCTCGAGGCCTACCTCAAGGACATCGATGCACAGTTGACCAAGCGCGCCAAGGACGACAAGAAGCGCGCCAAGGCGGTCGCCAAATTGCAAGCTATGGCGAAAGCCCAGGGCATCGACTTCAGCGACGTGGTCGGCGGCGCGGCGAAACCCAAACGCGGCCGCAAGGCCGCCACGAAGAAAACCGCCACACGCGCCAAGGTGGCGCCGAAATACCGCAACCCGAAAAACGCCGACGAAACCTGGACCGGACGCGGGCGCAAGCCGAAGTGGGTGGAGGCCTATCTCAAGGCCGGCGGCAAGATCGAAAAGATCGCGATCAAGAAAGCCTGACGGCCTCGCCCAGGCGACGCGGGGTCGACCTACCAGAGCACCGGTGGGTCGCCGAGCTGCCACTCGATGCGAAGCACGATACTCGGGGCCAACTCCCGGGGCTCATCGTGGTCCGGGCGGCGCCAGTCGAACACCGGTTCGATCTCCATGAACATCCACTGCCTGAACACCTGCCGGCGGTAGAGCAGGCCGAGCGCGACCGAGCGCGTAAACGCCACGGGTTCGGTTTCGCCGGTGAACCGCAGGAAGGCGACAGAGGCGTCGCGCAGCGACAGTTGCGAGCTCAGCGCGACCGTCTGCTCCCATTGCACGCCCTCGAAATCTTCGGCGCGTTCGACGCGGGCACTGTAGCGCACCAGATTTCGGCTGTTGAGCGACTTCTCCACCGTGCCACCGAAGGTGACGCCCACGCCCCGCCCGTCCTGCCACCACAGCGAGGCCAGACCACCGAGGCGCACCGCGTTGGGTGCTGGCAGGGAGCTGATGCGGTAACGGAGCTCGGTGCGCAGCTTGGCGCGCGAGCGCAGGGTCAAACGCAGACCGAACCGGCCGAGGCGCCGGTCGCGACGTTGCTCGAACTGCAGACCGACAGCACGGTCGGTGTCGGTGCGGGCGTCGAGCTCATCGCCCTCCTCGCCATCCGAGAACACCAGGCCGATGCGTTCGTCGGTGCGCGGCAGGTGCCACTGCCCCTTCACCGACAGCTTCGCGTCGCCGCCGTCGAGGTGGTCGTAGCCCACACTGCCGCGCAGGCGCACGAAGCTGCGCGCCGCCTCCTCTGCGCTGTCATCCAGGCCGAAGAAGCGGTCGAGTGAAACCGCCAGGCGCTCCGTTCGGTCGCTGAGCGCGGAGTGGCTGCGGTCGAGCCAGTTGGGCTCGTCTCGGCAGCCCTTGCCGGGCAGACAACTCCCCGGCTCAGCCCACGACAACCCGACTGCGGTCACCCACATGACACCTGCCAGCAACCACCGGTGCTCCATCACCGCGGCCCACGCTAGCCGGTCAGTCGGGCGCGAGTGCACACAGGATGCGCGCCCAACTGCGGGCGCCCTTGTGGAAACTGGTGACGCTGTATTTCTCGTTGGGCGAGTGGATGGCATCGTCGTCCAGCCCGAATCCGGTCAACAGACTGTCCATGCCGAGCACGCTGCGAAAGTGGCCGACCACCGGGATAGACCCACCACAGCCGGCGAACACCGCCGGGTTCGGCCACTCGGCTGTCAGGGCGTCGCGAGCACGGGTGAACGCGTCCGAGGTGACCGGCATGACGGTGGCGCCCGCGCCCGAGTGGCGCACGATATCGACCGAGCAATCGCCAGGCACCGCCGCGCGAAAGTGTGCCGACAACGCTTCGGCGATCTTCGCTGGATCCTGAAGACCGACCAGCCGGCAGCTGACCTTGGCGTGCGCTTGCGCCGGCAGCACGGTCTTGAAGCCCTCACCTGTGTAGCCGCCCCAGATCCCGTTCACCTCGAGCGTGGGCCGCGCCCAGATCTGCTCGAGTGCCGAGTAACCGCGCTCGCCGGCCGGCTCAGCGAGGCCCACTGCGCCAAGGAAGGCGGCTTCGTCGTGGTTCAAGGCCCGCCACTGAGCCGCGATGTCGGGGTCGATGTCGGCCACGCCGTCGTAGAACCCTGGCAAGGTGACGCGCCCCGTGTCGTCGTGCAACGCCGCAATCGCTTTGCTGAGGAGCTTGATGGGGTTCGCCGCGGGGCCGCCGAACATGCCAGAGTGCAGGTCGATGTCCGCGGCGTTCACGGTGATCTCGGCGCTGACCATGCCACGCAACATGGTTGTCACCGCGGGTGTGTCCGCGTCCCACATGCCGGTGTCGCACACCAACGCGAGGTCGGCCGTGAGTTCGTCCTTGTTGGCCTCGAGAAACGGCACCAGGGACGGCGAGCCGCTCTCCTCCTCACCCTCGAAGAACACGGTCAGTCGCACCGGCAGTTCGCCGTGCACCGCGAGGTAGGCCCGACAGGCTTCGACAAAGGTCATCAACTGCCCTTTGTCGTCCGCAGCGCCACGCGCCCGAATCACACTGCCGCCGGCGGTCTGCTCGATCTGTGGATCGAAGGGGTCCGAGTGCCACAGGTCGAGCGGGTCGACAGGTTGCACATCGTAGTGGCCGTAGAACAGGAGGTGCGGCACGTTCTCGTTGGCGCCATGCCGGTGCGCGACGACCATCGGGTGCCCGGGCGTGTCGCGGCGACTCGCCTCGAAACCCATCTCGTTGAGCGACGCCACCAACCAGTCGGCCGCAGCACGGCAGTCGTCCCGAAAGGCCGAGTCGGTCGAGATGCTCTTGATCCGCAGCAGCGCCTTGAGTCGCTCGAGCGCCACAGGCAACTCGGCATCGATGTGGTCCAGAACTGGGTCGATGTGGGACACGCGCGTTTCCCCGGGCACGGTGATTGGCTACTCTCCAACATAATAGCCCCAACCGGGCGTTGTGCTGCGGCCCCACGGGCGTGTCCGCACCGGCGCAGGCCCGCGGTGTCGCCGCGGCGCGGGCCGGTTGTTACCATGGGACAAACCCGTCCACTCGCTGCGCCCATGACACGACCGGCCCGATACCTGACCACCCTGCTGCTCGCCCTCGCCCTTCCGATCGCCAGTGCACTGGCCGCCGTGCCGGTGATCTGGTTGCCGCCCGACGACGCCGAACACACGCTGCTGCTCGACGCGCTGAAGCAGAGCGGCATCGTGCAGGACGCCGCCTCGGCAACCGACACGCCAGCCGCGTGGCCGGAGGCTCTCCGCATTCGGGTCGGCGGCGACGGCCTGCCCCGCTACGATGTCGAGGCGCGGTCGATCGAGTTGCCCGCAGACTACCTGGCCGCCGCTGTCAGAGCGCAAGCCGAATTCGAAGTAGAGCGCTCCGATGCCCTGAAGCGCGGCTTCGACGTTGTCGAGTACACCCTGTATCACCTGCTGGGCCACGCCATCACCGGGGATTACGATGTCGACAACGACGACATCGCCGAGGCGTTCTCCACCTGGTTGATGGTCACGTCGTTCCCGAACGGCGGCGAGCAGTGGCTCGAGAACGTGCACGCGTTCGGCCGGGCCTCGCAAAAGCTGGACGGCCCTTTGAGCGACTACTGGCACCGGCACGCGTTGTTTCGCACACGCGAGAAACAACTCAACTGCCTGGTGTTCGGCAGCAACATAGCGCACTTTGCCAACCTGTACCCGGGGCTGACCGAGGCCCCGGACGCAGCACAAGGCTGTGTCGAAGCCTGGCAAGCACTGGATGCGCAGTACCGTTCAGACTGAACGCACACCTTCCCACTCCCGACTCGAGGCACGGTACCCATGCTTGAAGAAGCGCGCGCCATCGGCGACCAGCTCACAGCCCTTCGCCGGCAAATCCACCAACAGCCGGAACTGAGCTTTCAGGAGCACAAGACGGCGGCGCTTGTCTCCGAACGGCTCACGGCACTCGGCATCGAGCACCAGACCGGCGTTGGACGCACCGGCATCGTCGCCCGCATCGGCCGCGGCAACGGGCCGCGCATCGGCATTCGCGCGGACATGGACGCGCTGCCGATTCTGGAGGCGCGCGACACACCGTACCGTTCCCAGGTGGACGGCAAAATGCACGCGTGCGGGCACGATGCCCACACCGCCATGCTGCTCGGCGTCGCCGAGCTGTTGGCAGAAAAAACCGTCCCCGGTGAAATTCGTCTCCTTTTCCAGCCCTCTGAAGAGGCCGCCGACGACGACGGCGTGAGCGGGGCACCGCGCATGATCGAAGACGGTGCAGTCGACGACCTCGATGCGGTCATCGCCTTGCACGTGGACAGCACGCTCGATGCCGGCACGGTGTCATTGACCGAAGGCTTCATGCTCGCCAACGTCGATACGGCGTACGCGACCGTCCGCGGCACCGGCGGTCACGGCGCCGCACCTCACTACGCGCGCGATCCGGTCTTCCTGCTCGCGCCGGTGCTCACGGCGCTGCACGGCATCGTCTCGCGGTGGGTCGACCCCACTCGCCCGGCGGTTGTCACGGTCGGCCGCGTGGCGGGCGGCAGTGCGTCCAACGTGATACCCGACGCAATTGAACTCGACATCACCTTGCGCAGCGTCGACGACGACGTGCGCGAACAGCTCCTGACGGAAGTCGAACAGGCTTTGTCGGTGGCCAAAACCCTCGGTGGCGATTACGACCTTCGCATCGAGCGCGGCTACCCGAGCCTCTGGAACGACCCGACGGTCGTCGACTGGTTGCGCCGGGCGGCAACCGACGAGCTCGGCGCCAACCGTGTCGAAACGGGCAAGCTCATGATGGGCGCGGAGGATTTCGCCTACATGACCCGGGCGAGCCGAGGCGCGATGATGATCCTCGGGACGAAGACCGCAGACGGCGTGACCCGCTACCACCACCATCCGGAATTCGACGTCAACGAAGACGCGCTGCCGGTTGGCAGTGCCGTGCTTGCTGAAACGGCCATGCGCTTCGTACGCGGCGAATACGACTGAGGATTGGCTGCGGTTTGGCTGGCGCAAGCAGCGGGGCCCGGGCCGCCACAGTTTGGTAAAAAAGTACCAAAACATCGGCCCATGCCCTGTGGGTGTCCGATCGCGTGACCGCGTTTCAGGCGAGCTGCCGACTCTCCCCCACCGGCAGGTTGCCGTCCGTCAGGCGGGTGTGGTTGTTGCCGAGCTTGTGCGAGGTCATGACATGCCGTTTGGGGACGTCGCCGGGCCGGGGCGCCTGCACGTGCGTCCACCGCCCGAACTCGTGCACCACCACGTCGAACGGCAAATCCGACCTGGCGATGCAGTCGGTGAGCTCATAGGGACCCATGCTGCACACCCAGATATCCGCCGCCAGGCCCTGGATGTGTGCGGAATTTCGCGATCCGGCCACCTCGCGGTTGAGCCGCGGGCTGCGGTACCCGCTGGTCACGACCACAGGCCTGCCGATGCGGTCTCGAAGCGGCTGCAACACCGAGTGGACGAGGTGGCGCAGGTTGGGCAGTTTGATATCCGGAATCCGGTTGTCGAATCCACGCCGAACCGCAACTTGGCTGAATTCGAATTCTTCCAGGATGAAGTGTTCACTGAGTTGCACAGTGCAGCGTCCTTGTCGAACCGAGCACCGACATTTTGCCAGAAAAGTCCAAGTTGCGTCTTGATTCAAATCGGGCATGTCGGACCTGTACAGCGGGCCTGACAGGCCGCCAGTGTCACTTCAGCGAACGCCGCAACAGGGGAGCGTATCGCCCTTCTGACGTCAGCAGGATGGCTTTGCCATCGTGGGTGAATCCGATCGATTCCGACTGCAACAGTCCATGCTCGCCAAGTGGCTGGGGCGGCCTTGCCAAGGCTGACACCCAGTCTTCGCCATCCACACGCGTGTACAGCCACGCCGCGCGGTGACTGAGCACCGCGGCGTGTCGGCCATCGGGGCTGACGTCGAAACCGGTGGGCCCACGTCCGTGAACACGCAGTTTGAAATCGAACCAATCCCACAGCGAATCGCGTCGCGTCGGCAGATACAATGTCCCAAGTCGGCTGGCACGCACCGTGGTCGGGGACCCGGCCGACGCGTCGAACACCGAAGACAGGGGCACGCCGTAAACATGCGGTGTGGGGTCACGCTTGCTGATCAGGAGCACCTGGGCGTGGTCGGCATCGACCGCAACCGCTTCGATGTCGCGAGGCCCATCGTCGAGCACAACCTCGACAACGCGGGGCGTCGCCACCACATCCGTCGGCCGCCCCCCCGGATCGGCCAGCCGAGGCTCGCGCACGAGGTACAGCCACAGGCTGGGGTATCGACCGTAGTTGTCGCCGACGTCGGCCACAATCAGCCAGGGCTCGCCCTGCCAACGCGCTGCCGCAAGCGACTCCCAATCCCGGTTCCACGACCCCGACAACAACACTGCGCCCTGTGATTGCCCGGTTGCGTCCTTGGCGTACACCCGTGGCACACCGTCGTCGTTGATGAACCAGAAGCGGCCCGGCTCGATCAGCGACCCGACCAGCCCACTGGTCTCATCAAGTTGCCATTGGTTCAGCCAGCCTGACCGGATGTAGCCGTTTTCAGTGGCATCGACTCGGCTCTGCGAGAAGACACCCACACGCGGGGCAAACGCAATCAGGCCCACCGCCAACGCCCCGAGGTAACACGCGTAGCGCACGCACCGCGCAGCGGCCTGCGCCCGTCGACTGAACTTCATGGTCCGGTGTTGGCGTCGACCGCGTGCGGGGCGCCAGCGCGCCTACATCGCAGCCTCGTCTAGCAGCGCGACGGATTCGCCCGCGCCTCGAGCGGTTTGCACCAGGCCGAAAACGTCGGACAGCACGGCGGCGCCGTAGTAGCGTGCCAGCGCAATGCGTGTCGAGAGGAACGCGGTGTCAGCACCGGGCTCGCCGAGAGCCGCCGTGGCGCGCTCGGCAGACCGTGCGTGCATCCAACCCCCGAGCAACACGCCGGTGGCCATCATGAAAGGCACCGCGGCTGCGGGGGCGTGGTGCATCGCCCGGTCCTCGGACAGCATCCATTTTGCCAAGTCAGACACCTCGTCACAGGCTTCCCGGAGCTGCTGGCCAAGCTGCGCCAGCTCGGTGTCAGACGCACTCGTGAGGGCAACCGACTGCGCCTCGACTTCGTCGAGCAGCGCCAGGTAGGCGGCGCCGCCGTCGCGGGTAAACTTCCGGCCAATCAGGTCGTTCGCCTGAATACCGGTGGTGCCTTCGTAGATTGTGGTGATGCGCGCGTCGCGGTAGAACTGCGCTGCGCCGGTCTCCTCGATGAACCCCATGCCGCCGTGGATCTGCACACCGTCGTAGGTCACCCGCTGCGCTGTCTCGGTACACCACCCCTTGACCACCGGAGTCAGCAACGCACCGCGGGTGTCCGAGGCCGCGCGCACCTCAGGGGCATCCGCGTGGCGGGCGAGGTCGTAGGCACAAGCCGCCTCGAGCCCCAGCATCCGCATCGCCTCCGTGCGCGAGCGCATGTCCATGAGCATCCTGCGTACGTCGGGGTGGTTGATGATGCCGCGCGAGCCCTCAGCGCCCGCGAGCATCGCCTTGCCCTGCACGCGGTCGCGCGCATAGACCAGTGCGTGCTGGTAGGCGCGCTCGGACAGCGAATAACCCTCCATGCCCACCGCGTGCCGTGCAGCGTTCATCATCGTGAACATGCACGCCAGGCCCTCGTTCTCGCGACCGATGAGGTAGCCCACGGCGCCGTCGTTGTCGCCGTAGCTCATCACGCAGGTGGGGCTGCCGTGGATACCGAGCTTGTGCTCGATCGACACGCAGCGCAGGTCGTTGCGCTCACCCGGGTTGCCGTCCGCATCAAGCAAGAACTTCGGCACCAGAAACAACGAGATGCCTCGGACCCCGTCAGGGGCGTCAGGGAGGCGCGCAAGCACCAGGTGGCAGATGTTCTCGACGAGGTCGTGTTCACCGTACGTGATGAAGATCTTCTGACCGGAAATGCGGTAGTGATCGCCTTCCGGCACGGCGCGGCTGCGGAGCGCCGCGAGGTCGGTACCCGCCTGCGGTTCGGTCAGGTTCATCGTGCCGGTCCACCGGCCCTCGATCATCTTTTCGAGAAACTGCGCCTTGAGTGCAGCGGATCCGTGTTGCTCGAGCGCCTCGATGGCACCGTGGCTCAGCAGCGGACACAGACTGAAGGCCATGTTCGCCGATTTCCACATTTCGTTCACACAGGCGCCAACCGCATATGGCAAGCCCTGCCCTCCGAACTCCGGACTCGCAGAGAGCTGCATCCACCCGGACTCGTAGAATTGCGTGTAGGCCTCTTTCCAGCCATCGGGCGTGGTGACCGAGCCGTCATCCCAGCGCGCACCCTGCTTGTCGCCGGCATGGTTGATTGGCGCCAGCACGCCCTCGGCGAACTTGGCTGCCTCATCGAGCACGGCGTCGACCAGGTCATCCGTCGTCTCAGCAAAGGGGCTCTGCTGCTGAACCTCGGCGAAGCCCGCCGTCGCGAGTGCCCAGCGAATGGTGTCAAGCGGTGCACGGTAGGTCATTGATGCGTCTCTCCAGGAACAATGCGCGCTATTGTAACGGCAATGGCAGTGGCGTCACCGGTCCGAGCGGACGCGCGCGGTCCGCAATCAGCGCATTGGCGTCGTCGATGCGCGTGGCGACGTCCGGGTGACTGGCAAAATAGTGCATCGGCTCGAGAAAGTTGCGCTCGCTCGGCGCGGCATCGCGCAGGGTTTCGAAGAACTCGAGCGCCCCACCGACGTGGCCGTAGTGGCAGTGGACGGCCGCGAGCGCCGAGGCGTCAGCAGCGCTTTCTCGCGCCCGGGAAAACCGCGCCTGCCCCGCCATCGAGGCCGGTGAAAACACCGCGTTGAGCGAGGAGTCCGAGCCGAGGACCACGGAGCTCATCACGGTCAACACAATGCCGCGTCCAAGGCCACGCAGGTGGTCACGGTTCGCAAAGTGCCCGAGTTCATGCGCCAGGACAAACGCGAGACCGTTCTCCGATGCCACCTGCTCAAGCAGGCCACGCGTGACAATCATGCGCCCACCCGGCAACGCGAAGGCGTTGGCCATCGGGTTGTCGGAGAGGGTCACGTCGATGCGGTACCCCGGGTCGAGACACGCTTGCAAATCATTGACGAGCGACTGCAAGACGCGCTCGGCCTCTGACGCCGTCTCGTTCGAGAAGGCCTCACCAAAATGCGCAAACAGGCTGCGTTCCGTTTCGGGCTCGACCCAATCCACTGCGCGATCGATCAACAGACCGAGGATGCCGTAGGCCACCGCGAGAAACAGCAGCGCCGCACCGAGCAGCACGACGAACTCCTGCAGCGGCGACTGGTGACTGACGTTGACGTTGTCCTCACCAATCGGCTCACGACCGCCACGGTAGGCCATTCAGACGCCTTCCGCGTAGATCGCCGTGCCGTAGGCCAGCACCTCGACCGAGCCGATCCCGTTGCCACGGCCGGTGTGGATAGACGACGTCTCGATCCGCAGGTTGACGATTTGCGAGGCACCCGGGCACTGCTCCTTCAAGCGCAAGACGGCCTCGCGTCGTGCGCGGTCAACCAGCGACTCGTAGGATTGCACCGTGCCACCAAACAGGGCACGCAAGGTGGCGACGACACGCTTGAAGTAGTCGACCGAGATGACCACGCTGCCAGCGACCAACTGGGTTCGCTCGACCGACCCGAACGGCACGCCTGGCGTGTCACCGCTGACGGTCGGCAGCCTTGCCAGCAGACGCTCGCGCTCGGCGATCGAGCGGTAATGGCGCGATTCGGCGTAGCGCCCAAAGCCGAAACCGAGCGCCATCAGCACCACGAAAATGATCAGCTGCGTCATGCCCTACTCCACGGTCACGGCGGTGCCGTAGACGTAGATCTCCGCGGCACCGGCCGCGACCGAGCTGGTGGAGAAACGGACGTTGACAATGGCGTTCGCACCAAGCTGCGCCGCTTGGTGCTGCATGCGACGGATCGCTTCGTCGCGCGACTCGCCCAGCAATTCGGTGTAGCCGCGCAACTCGCCGCCGAAGATGTTCTTGAGTCCGGCCATGATGTCGCGGCCAGCGTGCTTGGTCCGCACGGTGCTGCCGGACACCACGCCGAAGCAGGTGGTCACGGCCTTGCCGGGCACGGTCTCGATGTTGGTCATGATCACGCGCGTTGTCCTTGTTGTTTGCAGACGTATTAGCCAGGCCCGCTCAACGGCAGCCCAGCGCACAGGTGCAAAGCAAGGATAGTGCGCGCGCGGCCGCGCGGCCGACGCGTCGCCGCGGCCGCCGTCAGCTCAGGGTCCAACCGGCGCGATCGACACCGTCCACCCACACCTCAAGGCGCTGCCCGCGCTCGACCGGGCCGACGCCCGAGGGGGTTCCGGTGTAGACGAGGTCACCGGCCTTGAGTTCGATGAGCTTGGCCAATTCGCGCAGCATATCCGGCAGCGACCAGACCATGTTGGCTATGTCATCACGCTGGCAGACTTCGCCGTCGCAGCTCAAACCGATCTCACCCCGGCCGGGGTGGCCGATCTCGGAGGCGAGGTGCAACTCGGAACACAAGGCGCTGGCATCAAAGGCTTTGGACATGTCCCAGGGACGACCGCGTTTCTTGGCCTCGGCCTGCAGGTCTCGCCGCGTGAGATCGATGCCAACGCCGTAGGCCAACACCGACGCGAGCACACCGGTCTCGGACGCACCGGGGGGCACGCTGTCGCCGAGGGCCGCCACCAGCTCGACCTCGTAATGCAAGTCCGAGGTACCCGGTGGGTAGGGCACTGATGCGCCGGGGCCGACCACCGCGTCGGCCGGCTTGGTGAAGAACAGCGGTTCTTCCCGTGCCGGGTCACCGCCCATCTCGCGGACATGCTCGGTGTAGTTCTTGCCGATACAGAACACGCGTCGAATCGGAAAGAAAGCCTTGGAACCGGCGACGGGCAGCCGCGCAACCTCGGGTGTCGGGATAACGAAATTCATGCTGCGCTCCAGGTAAAGCCCGCGTCGATCCGGTCACACGCGTGCCGACGCAAGGCGTAGTCCATCAGTCACACACGCGCTCGCTGGCCGCGACCCGCTGGGTCTCTGCCAGGGCGTCTCGTGTCCAGGCTTGCAGATCGTCGCGCGCCTCCATGGCACGCGCCCACGGATCGATGTCTGCCGGCAGGCGCACACCGTAGGTGCGACAGCGACTGAGCACCGGCGCGTAGAAGATGTCGGCTGCCCCATAGACGCCGCACAGCCAGGGCGACGCGTGGCGCGATGCACAGGTCGCCAACCCGTGCGACATCCAGGCGAAGATGCGCTCGAGGTCCGCCTCGGCCGCCGGGGGAACGGCAAAGTTCGTCAACCGACGACCGAGGTTGCACACCATCGCCTCTCGCAGCGCCGTGTACCCGCTGTGCATCGCCATGACACCGTTCAGGGCGTGGGCATACGCGTCCGGATCCGTGGGCCAGAAGGTTGCGCCGTAGCGCGTCTCGAGCCACGAGATGATCGCCAGGCTGTCGGCAACCGTGACACCGTCGTCAACCAAGGCCGGCACTGTGCCGTTCGGACACCGTGATGCAAGCAAGGCATCGCCCTCCGGGGTGTCGAGCCAGACCGGGGTCTCGCTGAACGTCACCCCGGCGTGGGTGAGTGCCAGGTAGCCCCGCATGGACCACGACGAGTAGCGTTTGTTGCCGTGCAGCAATTCCAACACCTTGTGACCTCCAACGCCGGCAGCGGGTGCGCGTCAGGCACCGGCCCGGCACCTCAACCGGTGAACAACCAGGGCGCGGACTGCGCACGCGTGGCCTCGTACGCACGGATCTCGTCTGCGTGCTGCAGCGTCAAACCGATTTCATCGAGGCCCTGCAGCAGTTTGTCGCGTCGCGTCGGGTCGGTCTCGAAGCCGAACACCTCACCGCCCGGTGTCGTCACCTGCTCGGCCTCGAGGTCCACGGTGAGGCGGTAGCCCTCGGCCGCTGCAACCTCGGCGAACAGCTGGTCGACGGTTTCCTCCGCCAGGATCACAGGCAACAGGCCGCTTTTGTAGGCGTTGTTGAAGAAGATGTCGGCAAAACTCGGCGCGATCACCACACGGAAACCGTACTGGTCAAGCGCCCAGACCGCGTGCTCACGCGACGAGCCGCAGCCGAAGTTCTCACGCGCCAGCAACACTTCCGCCCCGTGGTACCGTGTCCGGTTGAGCACAAAGTCCGGGTCGGGCCGACGCGAGTCGTTGTCGATCTCTGGCCCGCCTTCATCCAGGTAGCGCCAATTGTCGAAGAGGTTCGGCCCGAAGCCCGACCGCTTGATCGATTTCAGGTATTGCTTCGGGATGATCGCATCGGTGTCGATGTTGGGAAGGTCTATCGGCGCGACCAACCCATTCAGTGTCGTGAAAGCTCGCATGGTGTGCTCCCAGTGAGGACTAGTACTGTCGCGCGTCGACGAAATGGCCGGCGATGGCGGCCGCGGCGGCCATCGCGGGGCTGACCAGGTGGGTCCGCCCACCCGCCCCCTGACGGCCTTCGAAGTTCCGATTGGACGTGCTCGCGCACCGCTCACCGGGTTCAAGGCGGTCCGGGTTCATGGCCAGACACATGGAGCAACCGGGCAGGCGCCACTCGAAACCCGCAGCGGTGAAGATGTGGTGGAGCCCTTCGGCCTCGGCCTGCTCCCGCACGAGACCGGACCCGGGCACCACCATCGCCTGGGTGACGCTCCGGGCCACCTTGCGGCCCTTGATGACGCTGGCAGCCGCACGCAGGTCCTCGATGCGGGAGTTGGTACAGGAGCCAATGAACACGCGGTCGACGGGGATGTCGGTGATCGCGGTGCCGGGCGCAAGGTCCATGTACGCCAGCGCTTTGCGCATGCCCGCCGCACGGGTTTCGTCCGACTCGGCCGCCGGATCGGGCACGTGACCGTCGACTGGCGCGACCATCTCGGGCGAGGTGCCCCAACTGACTTGCGGCTGGATGTCTTCCGCCCGGATGTCAACCACCTTGTCGTGCACGGCGTCGTCGTCGGAGCGCAGGTCGCGCCAGGCTGCGATGGCACGCTCGGCAACCTCCCCCTTGGGCGCAAAGGGCCGGCCCATGACGTAGTCGATGGTGGTGTCGTCAACCGCGATCATGCCCGCACGGGCGCCGGCCTCGATCGACATGTTGCAGACCGTCATGCGGCCCTCCATCGAAAGGGCACGGATTGCACTGCCGCCGAACTCGATTGTATACCCCGTGCCGCCGGCGGTGCCGATCGCACCGATGATGTGCAGCACGATGTCTTTGGCGGTCACGCCCGGCGCGGTCTCACCATCGACCCGCACCAACAGCGATTTGGACTTCTGTTGCGGCAGGCACTGCGTTGCAAGCACGTGCTCGACCTCCGACGTGCCGATGCCGAAGGCGAGCGCGCCAAAGGCGCCGTGCGTCGAGGTGTGCGAATCGCCACACACCACGGTCATGCCCGGCAGGGTCGCACCCTGCTCCGGGCCGATCACGTGCACGATGCCCTGACGCACGTCGCCAATACCGAAATACGTGAGATCTTGCTCGGCCGCGTTGTCGTCGAGGGTCTCGACCTGCAAGCGCGCGGTCGGATCCGATATGCCATTGTTGCGGTCCGTGGTCGGGACGTTGTGGTCGACCACGGCGAGTATCGAGCGCTTCCGCCAGACCGGGCGTCCCGCCAGCTTGAGGCCCTCAAAGGCCTGGGGCGACGTGACCTCGTGGACCAGGTGGCGGTCAATGTAGAGCAGCGCGGTGCCATCGGCCTCGCGCACCACATGGCTCTCCCAGACCTTGTCATACAGTGTTTTGCCCGCCACCGATCGTCTCCTCGGGTGTCATCACCCCATTTTGTGCCCGGTTCTGCAATAATTCAAATTCATCTTTTTTATTTCAAGCATAGCTATTGGTAATAGATGGACATTGCAAACCTACGTGCGTTCATTGCCGTCGTGGAGACCGGGTCGTTCTCCGCGGCTGCGGCACAGTTGTTTGTCAGCCAGCCGGCCGTGAGCAAACGCATCGGTGCCCTCGAGGCCACGACAGGCCACAAGCTGTTTGACCGGATTCACCGACGTGCGTTGCTCACGCCCGCAGGGCGGACCCTGCTGCCCACCGCGCGGACCGTGCTGGCAGAGCTCGAAAGCTGCCAGAGCCACCTCGACAGCCTCAACCAGACGGTTGCCGGCCACTTGCACATTGCCACAAGTCACCATATCGGATTGCGCCGATTGCCCGCGCTGTTGCGACGATTCATCGCCGACCACCCTGCGGTTGACATGAACCTGCAACTGATGGATTCCGAAGACGCGGTGACGCGTGTCGCCGACAACACGATCGAACTCGCTGTCGTGACGCTGCCGCTGGTGCCGCCTGCCGGTGTGGTGACCGAGCCCGTGTGGGTAGACCAACTCCGCGTCGTGGTCGCACTGGACCATCCGCTGGCAAACGTCAGTCAACCGCAGCCCGAGCACCTCGCTGCCTACACGGCCATCCTCCCGGCGCGCACCACCGTCACACGGCACATCGCAGACCGCATTCTCTCTGACCAATCGCTGCGCGCCGCCCACGTCATGGAAACCAACTACCTCGAGACCAACAAGGTCCTCGCCGCGGCCGGCCTCGGCTGGACACTCGTACCCGAAAGCATGGTCGACGAACAACTCTGCACCCTGGACATACCGCAGCTCACGGCCAGTCGCACACTGGGTTTCGTGGTGCACCAACACCGCACACTGGGCAGCGCAGCCGAGCACTTCGCAGCACTCCTGCGCAGATCGAGAAGCGAGAATACCCACTGAGCCACGGCACCTTCAGCCGGCGTTGCCGTCCACCTTGCCCAGACTGATGGCTCCGAGACCGGCTGCACGGCGACGCTCGTCGCGCGGCGGGATACCGTACACGTCGCGGTAGCACTTCGAAAAATGGGGGGCGGAAATGAAGCCGCACGCGAGCGCCACTTCGACGATCGGCAGGCTGGTTTGCAACAGCAGCTGGCGTGCGCGTTCGAGCCGCAATTCGAGGTAGTACCGTGTCGGCACGACGTCGAGGTACTTCTTGAACAGGCGCTCAAGTTGCCGACGCGACAGACCGATGTGGTGCGACAACTCGCTCAGGGTCATCGGCTCCTCGATGTTGGCTTCCATCAGGGAAACCGCTTCGGTCAACTTGGGTTGAGCCGAGCCGATCCGGTGTTTGAGCGGCATGCGCTGGCGGTCCTCGTCCTGCCGAACACGCTCGCAGATCAGCAATTCCGAGACTTCGTTTGCAAGCTTGGCTCCGTGCCGCTCGCGGATGTCGTGCAGCACCATGTCGAAGGAAGAGGTGCCACCGGCGCAGGACTGGCGATCCCGATCGATCTCGAAGATTTTCGGCGAGGCGATCAGGTTCGGGAACTCCTCGCGCAAACCGGCGAGGTTCTCCCAGTGGATGGTGCACCGGTAACCGTCGAGCAGACCGGCCTTTGCCAGCAGGTACGCACCCGTGCACACGCCACCGAGGATCATCTTGCGCTCGGCAAACCGACGCAACAGGGCAAGCACCGCAGGCGTGCTCTGCCGCTGCACCTCCATACCGCCACAGACCAGCAACACGTCGACATCGAAGGGCTGGTCGGCGGCCTGGTCGGGCTGCACCGTCACCCCGCTGCTGCTGACAACAGCTGCCGAGGTGAGCCCGAAGGTGCGCCACTGGTAGTGCGGCTTGGCTGCGCACCGGTTCGCCGCCCGCAACGCGTCGATCGCGACGGCATACGGCATCAACGTGTAGTTGGGCACCAGCAGGAAGCCGTACCGTCGCGGCGCGGGCAGTGTTTCTGTGGACACAGGCAAAGGCTCCGGTTACCGGATACCGACGCGATCAGCTGGCCAGAACCGGCTGAAACCAAACTGGGCGCGTGTCGGGCGTTCGCCGGAGTGTAGCAACACTTCGGCGCCCGCTACACGCCGACGGGCTCGAGGCAACAGCACCGCCTGCAATTGCGACTCGAGCTCAGTAGTTCGCGTCGGGGAAGGCGGCTTTTCGCTCCGCGATGAAGGCGAGCAGGGCCTCGTCCACGGCCGGGTCGATCGGCGGCGGCTCGTAGGCCGCGAGCGCGGCTTTCCAACGGGCGTTGGCCCGCTGCGCCGCGTCGAGGCTGCCGTCGCTCTGCCACTGCTCGAAGCTGTTGTTGTCGGCGATGGACGAGTTGTAGAACGCGGCCTGAAAATTGGCCTGAGTGTGGGCACAGCCGAGAAAGTGCTGGCCCGGGCCGACTTCGCGGATGGCGTCCAGGGCCTGGCCGTTGTCGCTGAGGTCAACGCCGGCCTGGAACTTCTGAATCATGCCGGCCTGGTCTGCGTCCATCATGAACTTTTCGTAGCTCATGACCAGTCCACCCTCGAGCCAGCCGGCGGTGTGCAGCATGAAATTGACGCCGGCCAGCATCGCGGTTTGCAGGGTGTTGGCGGCTTCGTAGGCCGCCTGGGCATCTGGCAGCTTGGATGCACAGAGACCGCCGCCCGAGCGAAACGGCACGCCGAGCCGGCGGGCCAACGCGGCGGCGACGTACATCACCAACGACGGTTCCGGCGAGCCGAAGGTCGGCGCACCCGATTGCATGCTGATCGAACTCGCAAAGGTGCCGAACACGGTGGGTGCGCCGGGCTTGACCAACTGCACGAACGCCATGCCCGCGAGTGCTTCGGCGAGGATCTGCGCGGCCGTGCCGGCCACGGTCACCGGAGACATGGCGCCCGCCAGGATAAACGGCGACACCACGCAAGCCTGGCCATTCTCGGCGTACACCTTGGCCGCGCCGAGCATGGTGTTGTCAAACACCATCGGGGAGTTCGCGTTGATCAGGTTGATCAGCACACAGCGTGGCTCGGCGGTGTCGGGGTCCAGGAAGGCGTCGCCGAATGCGATTTTCGCCATGTCGACCGAGTCCTGCGCGCGCTCGGGTGCCGTGACCGAGCCCATGAACGGCTTGTCGCTGTAGCGGATGTGGCTGTACAGCATGTCGAAGTGCCGCTTGTTGACCGGCAGGTCGACCGGTTCGCACACGGTGCCACCCGAGTGGTGGAGCGACGGTGCCATGTAAGCGAGCTTGACGAAGTTGCGGAAGTCCTCGATGGTGCCGTACCGCCGACCGCCGTCGAGGTCCGACACGAACGGTGGCCCGTAGGCCGGGACGAGGACGGTGGCGTCACCCCCGATCTGGACACTGCGCGCCGAGTTACGGGCAAACTGGGTGAAAGTGCGCGGCGCCGAACGCTGAATGATCTCCCGGCACAAGCCGGGCGGGCAGTGCACGCGCTCGCCGTCGACCCGTGCGCCCGCGGCGCGAAACAGCTCGAGCGCCTCGGGAAATTCGCGAAACTCGATGCCCACTTCGTCGAGGATCGCGTCCGCGTTGGCTTCGATCTGTGCAAGCCCGTCTTCGCCGAGCACCTCGTACGCGGGCACCTTGCGCACGATGTACGGTGCCGTGGCCGTCCCCTGTGCACTTGCACGCGCCTTGCGCTCTGCCCGGCCCGCCCCACGGCGTCGACGCGGTGAATCCCCAGCCATGTGTTGGCTCCAGATGGTGAACCCGCGAAGTATGCGGAGCCGGTTCGGGTCGGAGTTGCCTGTCTGCGACTGGCCACTGCCGAAGCGCGTCGCAAAGAGACAACCCGAGGTGTGCTCCGACGACCGAACCCGGCACCCCGTCGCCGGGTCGGAACCGGCCAGTTGGCCGGACTCGCCGCGGCGACCGCAGGGCGCGTGACCCGCCACGGCGAGGCGTCCCGAGGACGCTGCTACCATGGGCGGGGTCCCAAGCCGCACACGGACCGTGCGAAACCGATGACATCCACTGATCGAAGGCAACGCGAGCGCACACGGCGCGCCGACGCGATTCTCGAGCACGCCACCTCCCTGCTCAACGCCGTAGGCGTCGAGGGCTTCCAGATGGAGCGACTGGCGCGTGCCGCAGACTGCGCCAAGGGCACCCTGTACTGCCACTTTCCAAGCCGCGAACACGTGATCGTGGCGCTGGCGAACCGTGAGTTGAGCGGGTTGCTCGACGTGCTGCGCACCGCCACCCGCCCCCACACCTCGCCCACCGACCGCCTGATTTCGGCCTTCGAAGCCGCCTGCCTGTGGCGCGAGGCGGAACCGCGTTCGGTGCTGTGGCACGCCGCCCGGTACCTGCCCCACATCCGGGCGGTCGGTGAGCCGGGTGCGGCCACGGCAAACACCTATTGCCGTTTGCGTGAACGACTGACACGTCGGTTCTGCGAGTGGGTGGACGACGCCCGATTGCTCGGGGAGCTCGACGAGGTGCAGAGCGACAGTCGGCAGATCGGGCGTGCGATGGTGGCCTTGTTGTCGGTCGCAGACCACGCTGACGCGGACGTCGACACCGGGCCCGGTACCGCAGACACGCGGCTGCTGTTCTGGCACCTGATCCACAGCCTGGCGGCGCCTGGCCTGAAAGCCAGCCTGCTCGAACGCTGTGCACGCGTGGAGCAGCGGACGCGCGCAGCGTGCGCGGCACCCGCTCAGACCAGCTGCCAGTAGCCCTCGGCGTACGCTAACCACGCCCCACCCGCCGCCGCCGCACACCCGACCGCAACGGCCAGGCCGATTTTCACAACACTCCACGGGCGCTCGCCGGCAACCTTGGCCGTGGTCGCGTTCACCAAGAAGCGGTAGCGCGACCCGCCAAACTGATACGACGCCATCCAGACCGGCAACAACAGGTGTTTGAAAGTGGCGCCCTTGTGGCGTGTCTGCAGCGAGGTGATCCGCTGAAAATCGCCGCCGATGTCGCGCTTGACGTCACCCTCGATAACGCCGCGCATCACGCGCTGGGCAATGTCGAAACCCTCGTCGAGCGCAACCTGGTAGACCTCACTCTGCGATCCACTGAGCCAGTGCGGCTGGTAGGGCACCAGCGCAGCGAGGTCCCAGGGCGCAAGGCGGTCGGTGATCTGGCGCGGCAGCGTCCGGCTCGCGCCAACCAGCACGTCATCGAAATGCCGTCGCACCTGACCGCTGGCCGGGTACCACTTGACCTTGGTCACCCGGCGCACCTGGCGAACCCGACGGCCCTTGCGTGTCACCCAGACCGTCCGCCGCTCGGTGTAGGCCACCCCGCGCTGCCCGCGGTACGCTGTCGATGTCTCGCTGTCGTAGGTCCAGTACGGCAGGAACACGGCGCTGAAACGCTGGTCGGTCTCGGCGAGGCGCTGCAAGGCCGAGGGAGCAAACCACAGCCCACCAAGCCAGGCCTGGCACGCCCGCTTCGCAGCCGCCTCGTCCACCGTCATCGGCAGCACCGACTCGGGCTGGAACGCGCGGTCCGATGCGGTGTCGAGCACCACCGGTTCCCCACAGAACACACACTCGCCTGCATGCGTGTCGAGAGCGAGGTCGAAGCGTGCGCCACAGCTCTCGCAGCGCACGTGTGTCGCACTGCGGTCGGTGACCACGGGCACATCGAGCTCGCGCAGTGCATCGGCGAGATCGTGCTCGAGTATCGGCCGTGCCGGTGTGGCGATCGCGTTCTCGAAGCCGCAGTAGTCGCACGCCAGTGCGCGCGTACCGATAGCGTAACGCAAGACCGCCCCACACTGTTCACAGGGAAACCGTGTACCCCGATCAGGCGCATCGACGACCGCAGGTGCACTGGCCTGCCGGTTGGCGGTCATCGGGTTGCGGTCACTGCGGCAGCGGTGGAGGACTCGACGAGGAAACAAGCGCCGACACCGCAGGCACGTCGGCCGCCGCTTTCCACGCGGGCATGCCGTCGCACCACACGAGGGTCGCTGCGTCGAGCTCGCCCGCGTCGGCCATGGCCTTGAGGCTGTCCAGCGCGAAGGGTCCCGTGGCCTGTCCGTCGCGCGCCACGTGGAACGCGGCGCGCGGCAGCGGAGGCGGCACGGCCGCGGGCCCGTGGCCGACGAGTTGTCTGCCCATGGCGATACCGGCACCGATGCCCACGCCCGCGCCGGCCGCGCCACCGGGGTTTTCAGCAGCGGCCTCCAGCGCGGTCGCCGACTGAAAATCGAAGTAACGGCCCAGATCGCCCACCACGCCCATGCTGGTGCGTTTGTCCAGCGCCGCCTCGACCGCACTCGGCAACGAGATGTTCTCGACCGTCAAGTGCGGCACGTCAAGCCCGTACTCATCGAACATCCCCGCGAGCGACTCGCCCAGGTAGCCACCGAGTTCCGGGTAATGCGCGGCGAGATCCAGCGCTGGAACGCCCGAGGAGGCGATCACGCTGGCAAAGCCGCTGGCGATCAGGTTGCGCAACTGATCGCTGATTTCATCTACGGAAAAGACCCCGTCGGTGCCGACGATTTCCCGCAGGAACCGGCTCGGTTCGGAGATGCGGACGGTGTACGTGCCAAAGGCCCGCAGGCGCACGGGGCCAAACTCCGCGTCACGCATCATCAGGGGATTGCGCGTTCCCCATTTGAGGTCGGTAAACCGGCGCGTGTTGCAGAAGTACACCTCGGCCTTGAACGGGCTCTCGAAGCCGTGCGGCCAGGCTTGCAGCGTCGAGAGCAGCGGAAGGTTCTTGGTGTCGAGCTCGTACATGCCCGGACCGAGCACATCCGCCACCTGGCCCTCGTTCACGAACACCGCTGTCTGCCCCTCCCGGACCGTGAGCTTGGCGCCGAACTTGATCTCGTTGCCGTGCCGAGGGAACCGCCACACCATGGTGTCCCGACTGTCATCGATCCAATCGATGACATCGACGAACTCGCCGAACAGTCGGTCGAACAGACTCACGCCACGGGCTCCGCGGTCGCCGGCGTTGAGGATGCCTTGGTCAGGGCATCACGCAACTCTGACTCGAGGCGACCCAGCTCCACTTCAGCCTCCGCACGACGGCGCTTGCCCTCGTCGGCAATCTGCAGGCTCTCCTCGATGCTCGCGAGCAGGTCAGCGTGCGCCTTCTTGACCGACGCCATGTCGAACACCCCGCGTTCCATCTGCTCACGCACTTCGCGGTTGCCAGTGCGCAGGTTCTCCGCGTTTTTCTCGAGCAGGTCGTTGGTCAGGTCGGTGGCGGCCTTGACGTCCCGTGTGACCTTCTGCGACCGGAAGATTGCGACCGCCTGAGCGAGCTGATTGCGCCACAAGGGCACGGTGTTGACCAGAGTCGAATTGATCTTGGTGATCAAGCCCTTGTCGTTCTCCTGCACCATGCGAATGCTGGGCAGGGCCTGCATCGCAACCTGGCGCGTCAGCTTCAGGTCGTGCACACGCCGCTCGAGATCGTCGCGCCGGGCGTGCAAGTCGCGCAGCTCCTGGGCCTTGAGCACGTCGTCGGCACTGGCCTCGACCTCGGCCTTGAGTGCCGGCAGGGTCACCTCGTCACACTCGGCGATTTCGGCTTCGCCGGCGGCGATGTAGAGCTCGAGCGTGTGGAAGTAATCGAGGTTTGCGTCGTACAGACGGTCGAGCGAGGCAATGTCCGTCAACAACATCGTCTTGTGTGATTCGAGCGTATCCGTGATGGTCTCGATCTGCGGCCGCACGGTCTCGTACTGCTGGATGAACTTCGCCATCGGCTTGCCGCGCCCGAGGATCCAGTTGATGAACCGACCGATCAGCCCCGGCGACGCGTCCGGCTTGAGCCCGTCCACGTCGAAACCCCGCAGCACGGCGACCATGTCGTTGAGCGAATCCCCCGCTGCCCCGAGGTCCTTGTTGCGCACGCCCTCGAGCATGCTGTCCGACACCGTGGTCAGCTGCTCCTGCGCCTTGCTGCCGAAGAACAACACCGAATTGCTGTCGGCCATGTCGATCTCGCGGCGCAGCGCGTCGATGGCGGCACGTTGTTCGTCGTTGGCATTCGACAGGCTGATCGGCTGCTCGTTGAGGACGTCCAGTCCCGTTGCAGCCGTGGATTTCAACGCGCGTTCCAATGCGCCCTGGGTTTCCGTCGAGAGCTCAGCCATGAGATGACTCCATCCTGTTGTGCGTTCGTGGGTTGTCGAGGGGGGTGCGGACGGCACACCGCTCGCTTCGGCACCGTGCCGCGCTGCGCGCGCGTCAGGCGATGCCCTCTTTTTCCAGTTGCAGCTGCAACACTTCAATTTTCACGTCGAGGTCGTGCAGGTCGTTCTCCAACAGCTTGCTGCGCTGCTCCTCGAGCACCGACTCGATCGTTTCCAGCACACGTCGGAAGTTGTCCGACAGCGCCAGCTCCGAGCCGGCCGCGAGGGCTTGCGCGCGGGCGTAGCCGGCGGTCACCTGTTGTGCACCGTCGAGGTAGACCTTGAGAAACTTGCGCGCCCGTCGGAGATCGCGCGGGTCTTCCTCGATGATGTCGAGGACCGTGCGGGCGCCGTCGGCAATACGGTGCAACCGCTCACGCAAATCGGTGTTGCGAAACGACGCCGCCACGCTCTCGATCGACTCGATGCGCGCTTCAGCCTCGTCGATCACATCCAGCACTTCCTCTGCCGTCACGCCGACAGCCGGTGCATCGGACAGCTTCCGACGCGGGTCAGCGCCGTAGCGGAGGGTGTGCCCGATGGCCGCCACGCCGGCAAACAACAGCGACTGCACGACACCGAACCCCGTGCCCCACCAGGCAGCACCGAAAACCCCTGCCGACAGCACCGCCGCGCCGAACGCCTTGTAGGGCACGACGCTCGCGCGACGGACAATCTTCCGTCGCTGGGCGGCCAACTCGATCTGGATGCCGCGCCGGGTCAGGTTGGCAGCAAGCATGCAGAGGCCGAACCCCGTACCGAGCGCAACGGCCGGCACGATCAGCCCGCGAGCGAGCGCGATCATGCCAGCAAACAACAACGGCACCGGCAACGCGTAGAGCAGCAGGCCCTTCGCGCCCACCCGTCTACCGCGAGCCGCCGCCGGTCCCGCGCCGCCGATGCGTCGCGCTCGGCTCACGCGCCACCCGGGGAGATGAACGCGGGACAGGACACCAACATGAAGGTCAGGAACAACAGCAACAGACCGACGAAGCCTTTCAAGGCGTTTGGCATGGACACACCGGCAGTGCCAAGCCGGGTCCGCTCGGCACACTTCAGGATAATGCCGAGATCATACCACCCCACCCTTTCGGTCGGCGTTACTGAACCGTAGTGCCGCCGGGCGCACCGGCAAGGCACCTGCAGGGCCGCTCTGGCATACTGAGCCGCCCCCACACTGCGGTGCCTCGCCGTGATCGACAAACGCCTTCTCGGGATCCTGCGCTGCCCGGTGTCACGCGCGCCGCTGGTGTTGCACGAGATGGAGCTGTGGTGCCGACAAAGCGGCCTCGCCTACCCGGTGCGCGACGGCATTCCGGTACTGCTCGCGAACGAGGCGCGCAGCCTCAGCCTGGACGAGATCGACCAGTTGCCGGACACCTGAGCGCCCGGTGCACCGCGCGCGTCAGAGCGCTTCGTTGACGATGGTCGAGACACTCTCGATGTGGTTCTGGTCGTCGCCGACACGACGGCGCGCCTGAACGTAGACGGCTTCATCGAGGTTTCGCACGTAGTGCACCGAGCGCCCGTTGGTGATCACCTGCCAGCTCGAGCCTGCGAAATCGTCCCGGCTGGCCACACGCACGTGCGTCGGTGCGTAGCCGCTCGTGTACGTCTGAATCTCCACACGACCGCTCTCCCTGTCGGACAACAGGACGTCCACCCCGGTGATCTCGATGCCGGCCCTCGGCGCGAGCGCGCTGGGGTTCACGAGACAGGTCGGCGCGGCGCGGCCGGGCTGCATGTCGAGCTCCAGCTGCAGGTCGAAGCGGCGAGCCGGTTGCTCGATGTCGACGTTCGCGTAGCCGCCGCGCGAGATGCTCAGCCGGTGCGCCCACACCGGTGCCTGCAGGCGCGCCACGCCGTCAGCGTCCGTGCGCGCGCCGGCAAACAGCGCCGTGTCCTGCTGCGTGCCGAGACAGACTGAGGCCCCTTCGACCGGAAAGCCGGTGAGACGGTCCACCACCTTCACGTTCAGCTCGCCCGCCGTTGCCGCGCTTGCGAGTAAGAGGCTGGCCAATCCGAGGCTGTGGAACCGTGTCATGTTGATCTCCGCTGAATACGCGTGTGCCGCGTCGGTGCGCGCCAGTTGCCGTGGCCGCGACAGTAGTATTGGGAGGAGACATCATAGTGTGCGCCGGATCACAGTTCGGCGGCACAGTGCGAACCGCAGCGCATTCGCCGGTGCCGTTGTGAAGTGGGTGTTACGCCGCAGGCCGCGAAGATCCCGGACGTGTCGGTAGGCTGACAGCGAGCCACAACCACTGGCGTTTTGCTCAGCGGTTG
Source organism: Pseudomonadota bacterium (assembly GCA_039196715.1). Lineage (NCBI taxonomy): Bacteria > Pseudomonadati > Pseudomonadota > Pseudomonadota bacterium. The sequence goes on along the minus strand of JBCCUP010000007.1, from coordinate 6,361 downwards.
TGGTGCCGGTCCAGCGCGACAATGAGGGCCGCGATGCGCGCCCGGTGTCCTCGCCGCTGCTCGGGGGGCAGACCGTCGGGCGGCACACGGCGCAACCTGGCCAACTCGCGCAGCCGTGCGACGTCGGCGGGCACCGCACCGGCGTGTTTCAGCACGCGGTAGAGGGCCCGCACCTCGCTCGGCACGTGCCGATCGGTGTCCAGATCGAGCGGCGAGCCGGTGTTGACGAGGGTTGCCGGGTCGCCGCGTTCGATGGCCTCCGCGATCTTGCGTTCGGCAAGCTCCGTCAGAAAAAACATCCCGTCGCCCGACCCCACCTGATAAACTGGATATCCATACAGTATTTGGGAGCGCCACCGTGTCCAGAGCCACTTCCCAGCCCATCACCGGTCGGGGCGCACTCTCCAACCCCGACGGGCGTTACGAGACGCGCACGCACCACGCCGTCGACGATGGCTGGTTCACCGACCGCTCACGCCCCACCGCCACCCGGTGGCGCGACGAGACTGCCCGCCGCATCATCTCACGCAACGCCTCGCCTGATGTCCATTTCGACCGCTCGGTCAACCCTTACCGGGGGTGCGAGCACGGTTGCGTCTACTGCTTTGCGCGGCCAACACACGCGTTTCTCGGCCATTCCCCCGGGCTCGACTTCGAGCAACTGCTGTACGCCAAGCGCAATGCCGCGAGCGTGCTCGAGCGCGAACTGGCCAACCCGCGCTACCAGGTGGCACCGCTCGCCCTCGGCGTGAACACCGACGCCTACCAACCGCTCGAGCGCACACTCAAGGTCACCCGCCAGATTCTCCACGTGTTGGTGGAGACGCGACACCCGGTCTACCTGATCACCAAATCGTCGCTGATCGAGCGCGATATCGACCTGCTGCAGGACCTCGCTCGCGACAATCTGGTCTCTGCCGCCATCAGCATCACCACGGAGGACACCGAGCTCTCGCGCCGCATGGAGCCAAGAACCGCAAGTCCGGCACGGCGGTTTCGCACACTGGCCACCTTGGCCGACGCCGGCATACCCACCCGATTGAGCCTGTCGCCGGTCATTCCGGCGCTCAACGAATCGGAAATCGAGTCGATCGTGATGCGCGCCGCCCGCGCCGGGGCGATGGCCGCACACTACGGCCTGCTGAGACTGCCACACGAATTGCGCGCGCTGTTCCCCGAATGGCTTCGCGCTCACTACCCGCTGCGCGCCGAGCGCGTGCTCAAGGCGATTCGGTCCGTGCGGCCGAGCAGTGAAACCGGCCTGAACGACGCCCGCTTCGGCCACCGCCAGACCGGAGAAGGCCCGCGTGCACAGTTGATTCAGGACCGCTTCGACGCCGCCTGCAAACGGGCGGGTATCGCGCACAACAGCCGGATGCCCGCGCTCAACTGCCGTGCCTTCACCGCGCCGCAGTCGATGCGGCAGCTCGCGTTGTTCGGCAGCTGAGAATCCGGTGGATCAGATCCAGCCGGCGTCGGCTTCCTCGCCGTAGCCCAGGGCACTCCAGCCACGGGCCAGGCGAAACAGGTACCAGGCCCAGAACGCGATGAAGACCAGCAGGCCGATCGCCTGCCAGCTGTGCATGATCAACCCGAGCGCCAGCAGGCCGGTCACCACGGTGATGAACCGAACCTGAAAGTCGGTGTGCGACTGCAGCCAGGTGCCGTTCGCAGCCGCGCGCGTGGTGAACAACAGGTAGACGCCCCACAAGGTGAACAGCGGCATGAAGAAACCCAAGGTGAACCACAGGTAGTTCCGCTGCACGGACTGGTACAGGGCCTGGTCAGTTTCGGCGGTCATGTTGTCCTCAAACACCGGTTATAACCCGCAAATTCTAGCGGCCTGACGCCGCGTTTGCAGCAAAAACCGTACAGCGAGGCAACCGGCTGCAGCGCGCGCACGATCAGGACGGTTGCAGGCGTGCGGCCGGTTGTGCGCGTGACAGCACCCAGAGCACGCAAACGTAGGCCGGCACAGCGAGCCAGAGCATGCTTTGCCAGCCGAGCAACACGTGCAAGGCACCGGCCGCAAGCGCACAACACGCGACCGAACTGAACACGATCAGGTCATTGACCCCCTGCACGGTGGCCTTCTCTTCCGGTGCATAACAGGTGGTCAGGAGGCTGGTGCCGCCGACGTACAGAAAGTTCCAGCTGACACCGAGCAGCACCAGCGCGAGCCAGTACTGCCAGAAGCCCTCCCCGGTCAGCGCGGTCACCACACCGCCGAGGCCGATGAGGGCACCCGCGGCGATCACGCGGTGCACGCCGAATCGATCCGTCAACCGGCCGGTGAAAAACGACGGCAGAAACATCGCCACGACGTGCGCCTGAATCACCCACGCAATCTCGGTGAACGCGAACCCGGCCGCCTTCATGGCGAGCGGCGTCGCGGTCATGAGCAGAACCATCATGGCAAAACCCACCGTTGCCGACAGCACGGCCAGCCGCATCGCCGGTGCTTGCCAGAGTTCGGCGAATCGACGCCCCCCCCGGCTGCTCTCGGTGCTGGCACGACCGCCGTGTCCAAGTGTCGACACGGCCAGTCCGATCAGCAAATAGGTGACGGTGACAACCAGAAAGCTGCCTGCAAACTCGGCGCCGGCGATGGACTCTCGGGTCAGGGCTGCGATATTCGGACCGAGAAAAGCCGCCACTATGCCGCCGGCCAACACATAGGAAATGGCGCGGTTGCGGGCATCGGCGACCACGGACTCGACCGCCGCAAACCGGTAGAAATTGCCGAAACCGTTGTGCAATCCGAACAGCGCCGTGCCGAGACAGAACAGCCAGAAATGCCGGTCGACAATGCCGATGTAGGCAATCACACCGCCGAGCACACCCAGCACCGCCGCGAGCAGAAAGCCACGCTTGCGCCCCCAGCGCGCCATGAAGAACGACGCCGGTGCAGCGCACGCCATCGTGGCAATGTGCTTGAGCGCGGCCGGCAGGGTGGCGAGCATGGGGTCATCTGCCAGCGCCACGCCCACCAGGGCCGCACAGGCCACCACCAGCGCGTTGGTGCTGGTCATCAGTCCCTGACAGACGGACAAGGTAAACACGGTGCGGGTCAGCGCACGGGCCATGGCTCTCTCTCTTCGCACACGCGGGCGTGTCGAAAGTGTAACCGCTCGCCGCACCGCACTGTCCAAATCAGCGGTGGTACCATCGCCCTCTTCCGCTTTGCGACGTGTCCCATGCAACTGAAGAAACTGGCCCTCGGCCTCGGCGCGCTCGTGCTGGTGGCGCTCGGCGTCAACCCCGACCAGGCGCAAAAGCTGGTGAGGCTGCTCGACTCGGGCACGCAGACACAGGTGCAAGCCACCGGCCCGGCGCTCACGTCGAGCGTCGTCTCCGGGTCGAAGTGGTCCGACACCGCACCCGCGATCAACCTGCACCACGTGTTCGACGGCGAGATCAACCGCAGCGGCAAGCCGACCGGTTACCACGCGCGTCCGGGCGGCAGCGACCCCGCGGGTGCGCGCGTGGTCTCGGTGCGCGACGGCCCCAACCGGCACGGCGTCTACACCGCGACCATCGCGGTGCGCGACGGCGACCGGTGGAAGGAAAAGTTCTCGAGCTTTTTCCCCGACGACCTGAGCCGACAGGAGGTCGTGTCGATCATCCTGCACGCTTTCGAAAACAGCGAGAATCCGCGGGCGCAACCCTGGCGAGGTCCCTCGGGCCTCGGCTTCGATGTCCAGGGCTACACCTTGCGCGACGGTGATATCAACACCGCCTTTCCGGTGTATCAGCGGTGACCGAACGCAACGCCATCACGTTCTACCGTGACGCAACCGGCCAGCCGCGTGCGGGCGGTGCCGACACGGCACTCGCCACGTTCCTGGAAACCGACTGCCAGGGCAGCGAGCACCACACTGACGCGATCCTCGCCGCACTGGACACGGGCCGGGATGCCGTGTTCACCGGAAACGCCCACGAACTTCAGCTCAGCGGCGCGCGGGCGACGATCACCCCGCTGGCACACGAGGACGCCGCTGTGCGGCAGCTCTCTACCGCCACCCTGGCGCGCGCGCTGCGCCGCTGGCGCGATTTCACTGCAGCGCCGCCGTGACAACGCGCCAGTGTGGCGCAACTGAAGCAACCCGGCACGGCGGAGTTCGCCGTTTGAATCGCCTTGCGTTACACATCTGTATGCCGCAACGCCACGGTATCCCCTGCGCGTGCGTGACGGTTTACACTGGTCACGCCCGGGCTGGACGGCTGCTCAGCGCACAGCCGGGGTGCTGGCAAGCTCCGGGGGAGAGCGCATGATTGAACGGTTGGTGGACCCGCGCACGTGGACGGTGCTGTTGCTCACCGTCACGCTCCAGGCCTGCTCGTGGGTCGACGGCACCGGCAAGCAGACCAACACCACGCCCGAGATCCAGCTGGATCAACCCGTGCGCGTGTACACCGAAGGCGACACCGCCCGTATCCCGGTCAGCGACGACGACACGGTGTCAGCCCGCTTCACCCTGACCGGATCGGGGCCGTCCGTCGCGGGCGCCTGCGCCGAACAGTTCCTGCCGGCCGAGAGCGCCGCCGACCTTGCGGCAGCCTGCGTCGGTTACATCACGGCCGAGCAATGCTCCGTTGCCTTCGCGCAGGACGCCACCAACCCGAACGAGTTCGTCGCCTCGATCCCGGCACTCACGCGGTCCGTGGCGCAGCGCTACCTCATTGAAGTCCAGGACCAGACCGGCGCCGAAGACGTGCGCGAAGTCGACCTGTGCATGGTGGCGGTCAACACCGCGCCGATCGCACAAGCTGACACGGCCTACCAAGTGGTCTACAACGGCACGCTCGAACGCACCGACCAACGCTACGACGAGGCCTGCAACGTGGTTTCCGGCGACGGCGTGCTCGCTAACGACACCGACGATTTCGACGCTGGCAGCGCCAGCAACACTGGGCCCGATTGCCTGCACGCCGAACTCGTCGAAACACCCTATCCGGGGTTCGCCTTGAACCCCTTGGGCGGCTTCAGCTTCCGCTCAGACGGCACCGTCGGTCCAGGCGGGCGCCACACCTTCAGCTACCGGGCCACCGACGGCGAACTGACGTCCGCGGTGACGACCGTGAGCATCCTCGTCACCGGCCAAAACAACCCGCCGAGCTTGCCCGCGGTGATCACGGTGCAGGGGCGTGAGAACACCGCGGTGGGCATCGACGTGCTGTCGCGCGCGACCGACGAATCGGACTCACTGTCGATCCGCTCCGTGACCGACCCGGCCAACGGCACCGTCGTCACCAACAACGACGGCACGCTGCGCTACACGCCCAACCTCGATTTCATCGGCAGCGACAGTTTCATCGTCACCATCTCGGATCCCGCTGGCGAAACGGCCAGCACAGAGGTGCGCGTCGACGTCGCCGAAGTCAACGACGCACCGACGGCGTCCAACCCGGGAGGGCAACGGTTCACCTACAGCGGCAACCCGACGAGCGTGCCGGTGCGCGAGCTGACACTGACAGTTTCGGATCAGGAAACGCCGGCCAGCGCCTTGCAAGCGCGCGTGTCGAGCAGCGACAGTTCAGTCGCCACGGTCCGCGTCGGGGGCGGCATCACCGCGGCCGGGCAACTGGGTCTGCTGATTCAGCCGGTCCGCGACGGCACGGTGACCCTGTCGGTGACAGTGACGGACCAGGCGCTGAGCGGTGCCTTGCCCGCACAGTCGACCCGCGTCGAGTTCACCGTGCGCATCGACGGCATCAACCGGGTCCCGGTGGCCGTTGACGACCGTTTCGACGTGGTGACCGGCCAGTCGACGTCACTCGATGTGCTCGCGAATGACGACGATCCCGACGGCGACAGCCTGCTTGTAAACCGCATCGTCTCCGGACCGACCTTTGGCAGCGCCCGCGTCGAGGGCAACGCGGTCGTCTTCAGTTCCGGTGTCGGGCGGGTCGGCGCTTCGACGCTGGTGTACGAGGTGTCCGATGGCCGCGGTGGCACGGACACGGCCACCGTGGTGATCACGGTGAACCCGCCGCCGAACCAGCCGCCCACCGCCACTGACGACGCCATCACGCTCGCCAGCGGTGCCAGCGGCGCGGTCAGCGTCGCCGACAACGCGACCGACCCCGACGGCGACACGCTCAGCTACACGATCACCAGCGCCGGCGGCCTGCCGAGCGCCACGGTCAACGCCGCCGGACTCGTCAGCGTCACCGCACCGACCGTCGCCGTGCTCAGCACCTTCAACGTCGGCTACAGCGTCGACGACGGCCGCGGCGGCACCGCAGCAGCCACCGTGGTCGTCACCGTCAACCCGCCGCCGCCCTGATCGCGCTTGCGCGCGCCGGGTCCGTTCGCGTGCAATTGGTCAAACCGCGGCCTGCGCGCCACAAAACTCAT